>JAYTBF010000328.1:0-7207 GCA_043737175.1 Burkholderiales bacterium | reverse complement strand
CCGACGCACCGATGATGGAGTGCAAAAGGGCCCTCTCTGAAGCGGCCGGTGACATGGAAAAGGCCGAGGAAATCTTGCGCGTCAAATTGGGCAACAAGGCAAATAAAGCCGCGTCCCGCGTGGCCGCCGAAGGCGTTTGTGCGATCTACATTTCCGGCGACCAGAAGTTGGGCGCAATTGTCGAAGTGAATTGTGAAACTGATTTTGTGGCGAAGAATGACGATTTTCTGGCGATGTCCGGCGCATTGGCAAAAATGATTGCCGACGCCAATCCAGCAAATGTTGAGGCATTGTCGGCCATGGCCATGAACGGCAGCACAGTGGATGAAGTGCGTAAGGCATTGATCGGTAAAGTCGGCGAGAACCTGTCGATCCGTCGTTTTAAACGAGTTGATGCGGTCGGCACCCTGACGGCATATATTCACGGGGGCGCAAAAGTGGCGACGCTGGTGGATATTGCCGGTGGTGATGCGGTGTTGGCCAAAGATGTGGCCATGCACATTGCGGCCACCAAGCCAAAGTCACTGGATGCGTCCGGTGTGGCGGCGGAAGATATCGCCAAAGAGCGTTCTGTTGCCGAGGCCAAAGCGGCTGAGTCTGGCAAGCCGGCGGAAATTGTTGCGAAAATGGTGGATGGCTCGATCGCCAAATTCCTCAAGGAAGTTTCGTTGCTTTCGCAGCCGTTCGTTAAAGACGACAAACAAACCATTGAGCAGTTAACCAAATCCAAGGGCGCCGTGATTCATGGTTTCACCCTGTATTTGGTCGGCGAGGGCATTGAAAAGAAAGTAACAGACTTTGCAGCGGAAGTCGCCGAGCAGGCCGCGGCCGCCGCCGCACGGGCAAAAGCCGCGTAGTCGGATTTTTGGTTGGAACGTGAAGTGCGGCCGGGTTATCCCGACGGCTTCATCGATGCTGTAAAGGGCTGGAGTGGGGGTGTTATCCCCTACAATCCACGACTGAGATTGGTGTTGTGTTGGTTGGTGCGTGGTGATTGTAGGGGTCGCAATGGTCATTAACCACTTAGTATCCAGCCTTTTGTTTGCCAGCTTTGCCATGTATTGTTGTGTCTTCAGGCGTTCGGTGCAGTTAAACACAATCAAGGAGAGAATCCAGCAATGTCGCCTGCCATTACATCCCCGTTAGCCTCTGTTAACCACCCAAAGTTCGAGCGCATTTTGCTGAAGTTATCCGGCGAAGCGTTAATGGGGGATGATGCCTACGGCATCAATCGCCCGACCATTGAACGTATTGTTCAGGAAATCAAAGAAGTCGCCGAGATGGGCGTGGCCATCGGCATCGTCATTGGTGGCGGTAATATTTTTCGCGGTGTTTCGACCAGTGCCGCCGGCATGGATCGTGCCACCGCCGATTACATGGGCATGTTGGCGACAGTGATCAATTCCCTGGCGTTACAGGATGCCTTGTCCAAGGTCGGGCTGTCGCCAAGGGTGCAATCGGCGATCAACATTGAGCCGGTGGTGGAGCCTTACATTCGCGGCAAAACCATGCGTTATCTCGAAGAAGGCAAGGTTGTGGTGTTTGCCGCAGGCACCGGCAATCCTTTTTTTACGACGGATACCGCCGCTGCGCTGCGTGGCCGCGAAATGGAGGCCGATATTGTCCTCAAGGCCACCAAAGTGGATGGCATTTACAGTGCCGATCCAAATACGGATAAAAACGCGACGCGTTATCATTCATTGACCTTTGATGAGGCGATCATCAAGAATTTGAAAGTCATGGATGCCACCGCCCTGGCGTTGTGTCGCGACCAGAAGTTGCCGATCAAGGTGTTTTCAATATTCAAGCAGGGCGCGTTAAAGCGTGTCGTGCTTGGCGAAGACGAGGGCACCCTGGTTCACGCGTAATTGTAAATAGATGATCGTTTGATGGAGTAAAAAACTATGAACGTTGCAGATCTGAAAAAAACATCCGAGCAGAAAATGCATAAAAGCATCGATTCGCTCAAAAATAATCTCGCAAAAATTCGCACCGGCCGCGCCCATGCCGGCATGCTCGATCAAATCCAGGTTGACTATTACGGGTCGATGACACCGATAACAGCGGTCGCCAATTTGACGCTGTCCGACTCCCGCACCATCATTGTCCAGCCGTTCGAAAAGAAGATGACGAACGTGATTGAAAAAGCCATTCGGGATTCCGATATGGGCCTCAATCCCTCCACCACCGGCGAAGTGGTTCGCGTGCCGATGCCATCGTTGACAGAAGAGCGCCGTCGCGAGATGGCAAAAACAGTCAAGGGTGAGGGGGAGGATGCCAAGGTTGCCGTCCGGAATATCCGTCGCGACGCCAACACCATGTTGAAAGACGCCCTCAAGGCAAAAACCTTGCCGGAAGACGACGAAAAACGTGCGCAGGATGACGTGCAAAAATTGACCGATAAATGTGTCGCCGAAATCGACAAAATGGTGCACGACAAAGAAAAAGAACTCATGTCGGTTTAATACGAACTGCAAAATTTTGCGTTTATATTGCCACCGACACTAGTCACTTCCAAAAGTCATGAGCTTTCAAAGCCCCACTCTCGTCATTCCCGATGTGGCCGATGTGCCCAAGCATGTTGCCATCATCATGGACGGCAATGGCCGCTGGGCGACCAATCGTTTTATGCCACGTGTGGCGGGACACAAACGCGGCGTGGAAGCGGTACGCGAAACCGTCAAGGCCTGTGGCGAAATTGGCATCAAATATCTGACCTTATTTGCGTTTTCGTCCGAGAATTGGCGGCGGCCTAAAGATGAAGTATCCGTCTTGATGCATCTTTTTTTGCGCGCGTTGGAGGGTGAAGTTGCCAAGTTGCACGACAACAATATTCGCTTCAAGGTGATTGGGGATGTGGCTGCGTTTGATCAACGCATTCAGGAAAAAATTATTGCCGCTGAATTGCTGACGGCAAACAACACAGAATTAACACTGACGGTCGCAGCCAATTACGGTGGTCGCTGGGATATTCTGCAGGCGGTGAGCAAAGTCCAGCAAGAGAAACGTCTTTCAGGCAAAATCGCCTCGAATGACGCGCCAATAAATGAGTTTGAAATTGGCGAGGAAGATTTGGCGCGCCATTTGTCAATGGCCTATGCGCCCGAACCGGATTTGTTTATTCGCACTGGAGGCGAGGAACGAGTCAGCAATTTTTTACTTTGGCAGTTGGCGTACACGGAATTTTATTTCACGGCGGAGTTGTGGCCGGATTTTGGCCGCAATAGTTTGTTAAAAGCCGTCGATTCCTACGCGCGCCGCGAGCGCCGCTTCGGCCGTACCAGTGAACAATTGGCGCAGGCACGGGGCGACAAAGGTGAAGGCGTACCCACCGTGTTTGCGCCTGATGCCGCGTAGCGGTTGTTGACAATCATGACGCAGCGTTGCGGAGTGGGAATCGAATGCTGAAGACACGCATATTGACGGCGTTGGTGATATTGCCGATCATTTTGATTGCGCTATTTTTGTTTCCAGACTGGGCGTGGGGAATGTTCACACTCGCCATCGCCGCAGTGGCGTGTTGGGAGTGGAGTCGATTTTGCCAATTATCAAATTTTGCCGGCGGCATTTTTTACGCGTTTTCGGCGGTTTTTGCCGCGATCATTTATTGGATGTACCTCGACCGCGCATTGATTCAGTTTGAAACCGTCTTGTGGGTTGCTTTTTCTGTGTCGGCGCTATTCTGGATTTGTATCGCGCCGCTTTGGCTCGCCAAGAATTGGCGACCAAACGGCAAATTTGGATTGGCCATTGTTGCTGCCACAGGATGGGTCGTGATTTTTCCGACCTGGTTGGCATTTTTGGAGTTGCGCGATTTGAGTGCATGGATTTTTTTGACCTTTGCGGTCATCGTCTGGGTTGCCGATGTGGCGGCGTATTTTGTTGGCAAGGCCATCGGCAAACGCAAGTTGGCGCCGTCAATCAGTCCTGGAAAAACCATAGAGGGTGCGGTCGGCGGCCTGGTTGGTGTTGCCGCCTATTTTTTACTTTGGCAGGTTTTGGCGGGGCAGGCAGTCCATCGCGGTGATGATTGGGCGCGTGAGTTACATTCACATGGATGGATTTTGTTTGGCATGTTTATGCTGCTGGGTCTGTTGTCGGTGCTCGGTGATTTATTTGAGTCGTGGATGAAGCGGGTCGCCAATATGAAGGATTCATCCGGCTTGTTGCCGGGTCACGGCGGTGTGTTGGATCGGATTGATGCATTGACTTCAACACTGCCCGTCGCCGGACTATATTTGCTGCTGATGCAACGCCTATGAACAAGATAAAAAATGTCACTGTGCTGGGTTCAACCGGCTCCATCGGCGTGAATACACTCGATGTGATTGCCCGTCATCCTGAACGCTACCAGGTGTTTGCCTTGTCGGCGGCAACCCGGGTGACCGAGATGGCGCTGCAGTGCGAGAAATTTTTGCCACAATTTGCCGTGATGACCGATTTGCAAAGCGCGGATCTGTTGCGCAGTGCGCTGCGATTAAAAGGCGTCGCCACCGAGGTGTTGGCCGGTGCCGATGCGCTGGAAGTGATAGTGGCTCGTGCCGAGGTGGACGTGGTGATGGCGGCGATTGTCGGGGCGGCGGGCCTGAAGTCGTCGCTGGCGGCTGCCCACGCGGGGAAAACCGTGTTGTTGGCAAATAAAGAAGCATTGGTGATGGCAGGACGATTGTTTATGGACGCGGTGGCGGCAAGCGGGGCAACGTTGCTACCGATCGACAGTGAACATAACGCCATTTTTCAAGCCTTACCCCGCAATTACGCCGATGGCTTGGCTAATGTTGGTGTGGAAAAAATCGTTCTGACCGCTTCTGGCGGCCCGTTTCGAACGCGCGCGCTGGCTTCGCTGGCAGGCGTTACCCCGGCGGAAGCCTGTGCCCACCCGAATTGGGTGATGGGGAAGAAAATTTCTGTTGATTCCGCATCGATGATGAACAAGGGGCTTGAGGTCATTGAGGCGCACTGGTTGTTTGGCGCGCCCGCGGAAAAAATTGAGGTTGTGATTCATCCGCAGAGCGTGATTCATTCCATGGTGACTTATCGGGATGGCTCCGTGATTGCGCAACTCGGCAACCCAGATATGCGCACGCCGATCGCCTACGGATTGGGTTACCCCGAGCGGATTGACGCCGGCGTGGCCCCACTGGATTTTGCCAAAGTGGGCAAACTGGAATTCGAAGAGCTGGATTTGGCGCGTTTCCCCTGCGTGCGCCTCGCCTACGAGGCCTTAAATCGTGGTGGCACAGCGCCGACAATATTGAACGCAGTCAATGAAGTTGCGGTCGAAGCTTTTTTGCAGGGGAAAATGCGCTTTGTGGATATTCCATGTTTGATCGAAAATGTTTTGTCGCGCGCCGACGTCACTGATGCCCCTACCCTTGCATCCATTCTGGACGCTGACCACGCCGCCAGGCATGCCGCACGACTTGACACCAACCTCACCAGCGTTTGACGACGCGACGAAAATTAATTATTGATGAATTTAATCACCACCATTCTTGCGTTTGTTGTTGCCATTGGCCTACTCGTGACCATTCACGAGTTGGGTCATTACTGGGCGGCGCGTCTGTGTAATGTAAAAATACTGCGTTTTTCTGTTGGTTTTGGTCGCACCATCTGGCAGCGTAAATATGGCCGTGATCAGACAGAGTGGGCGGTGGCGGCCATTCCTTTGGGTGGGTATGTCAAGATGGCCGATGAGCGCGACGATTCGGTGTCAGCGGACGATCGGCAGCGGGCATTTAATAACAAGCCAATTTGGCAACGCATGTTTATTATTGCCGCCGGCCCGCTGGCCAATTTTGTACTTGCTGCGATGCTGTATTGGGTGGTGTTTGTCGCGGGGCAACCCGGTGCCGTGCCTTACGTTGCCGAACCGCCAGCCGGTTCAGTCGCGGCAGTGGCGGGATTTGCCGAATATGACCGCATTATCAGTATCGGCGGCGCCAATACGCGGACTTGGGGTGATGCACGATTACAGTTGCTTGACCATGCTTCGGCCCGCGAGGCGGTGGATATTCAAGTCGAAACCCGCTCAGGCGCAACACAAATTCGCACCCTGCAGATGGCTTCCCTCAACAATGCCGATTTGGACAAAGACTTTGCCGCCAAGCTGGGATTGTCCGTTTATCGGCTAAATGTGGCACCGGTGATGAAAGATGTCGCCCCAAACGGCCCAGCGGCGATCGCCGGGCTTCGCGAGGGCGACCGAGTGGTTGCGGTGAATGGCCAAAAAATAAGTCGATGGCAGGAGTTGGTCGAGGTCATCATTAAAAACCCAGGTCGACCGGTTAACCTGGCGGTCGAAAGCCGTGGAGAAATGTTTGACGCAATCGTCACGCCGACCAGTGTCACCGAGCGTGGTCAGACCTTTGGGCGGATCGGTGTATCGCCGGTCGTTGATCGGGTTGCGAGTGACGCACTGGTGATTAACGTTCGTTATGGCGTATTCGAATCCGTTCCCAAAGCAGTCGAAAAAGTATGGGAAATGTCGGTTTTTAGCGTAAAAATGCTTGGCCGTATGCTTTCAGGCAATGTTTCATTAAAAAATCTGTCCGGTCCGATCACCATCGCAGATTACGCCGGCCAGTCTGCCAAAATGGGTCCAATTTATTATTTATTGTTCCTGGCGCTCATCAGCGTGAGTATTGGTGTGCTCAATTTGCTGCCAATTCCCGTCTTGGACGGGGGGCAGTTGCTGTATCATATCGTCGAACTGATCAAAGGTAGTCCGGTCTCGGAGCAAGCGATGGAAGTCGGCCAGCGTGTCGGGCTCGCGCTGCTGCTGGGTTTGACCGCTTTTGCCTTCTATAACGACATTCATCGTCTTGTTTCCGGTTAAATTTTTAATGCCTCGATCTTCCCGTCATACCTCCCCAGTGCGCACAATTTCTCAATTGCTTGCGACCCTTATCGGCGGCTTCATTTCCTTTGCCGCATTCGCAATCCAGCCTTTTGTCGTGCGTGACATTCGTGTCGAGGGCGTGCAGCGTACAGAAGCCGGAACTGTCTTTAGCTATTTGCCGATCAAGGTCGGCGAACGCATGGACGACGACAAAGCGGCCGCTGCCATTAAAGCCCTGTATGCGACCGGTTTTTATACGGATATTCGTCTCGAAGTTGAAAACGATGTGCTGGTGGTTTTTGTTGCCGAGCGCCCGGCGATTGCGCAAATAGAAATTAATGGTGCCAAGGAATTTACCAAGGACAA
>JAYTBF010000327.1:0-2960 GCA_043737175.1 Burkholderiales bacterium | reverse complement strand
ACGTTGGCGGAGACCGAGGGATTCGAACCCTCGATGCAGTTTTTGACCGCATGCTCCCTTAGCAGGGGAGTGCCTTCGACCACTCGGCCAGGTCTCCGAACCGCTCTAACCGCGCAATTATACGCAAACTGCACCTTCTCGGCGCATTTCATCGCGCAGTTAGGCTGCCTTTTATTTCAATTCACCCAATAAAAACGACCATTGCAAGGCGGTACGGTAGGCCAATTGCTGATTATTGGCCGATGCCGAGTGGCCACCCTCGATGTTTTCGTAATACAACACGTTATGACCCTGCTCCTTCATTTTGGACATCATCTTGCGGGCGTGACCGGGATGCACCCGATCATCCCGGGTTGAAGTCACAAACAACACCCGCGGCATTTTTACACCGGCTTTGACGTTTTGGTACGGGGAATATTTGGAAATGTATTCCCATTCCTTCGGGTCATCCGGATTGCCATATTCGGCCACCCACGACGCGCCGGCCAACAGCTTGTGATAACGCTGCATATCGAGTAACGGCACACTGCACAAAACCGCGCGGAACAGGTCCGGACGCTGCACCATAACGGCACCCACCAACAGCCCACCATTGGATCCGCCAGAAATGGCCAGATGGCGTGGTGCGGTGATTTTTTTGGCGACCAAATCTTCGGCAACGGCGATGAAATCGTCAAACACCTTTTGCCGGTTTGCCTTGAGGCCGGCCTGATGCCAACGTGGGCCGAATTCACCACCGCCGCGAATATTGGCAACCACATAAACGCCACCCTGTGCGAGCCAGCCATTGCCAATACTCCCTGAGTAACTCGGCAATTGTGATATTTCAAAACCGCCATATCCGTATAACAAGGTCGGATTGGTGCCATCTAACTTGGCATCTTTTTTCATGATGACAAAGTACGGGATTTTTTCGCCGTCCCTGGACGCCACTTCAAATTGTTCAACCTTGTAAGGCGTCGAATCAAAAAATGACGGCAACGCTTTAAGGCTTTCACGTTGATCACTGCCACCTTTGGCAAGCATTAATGTTGATGGCGTCAAATAACTGGTGAGGGTCATAAAATAATCATCACTCTCGTTGGCGTCAATCGCCGTCACGCCCACTGTCCCGAGCCCGGGCAAAACCACCGGCCGACGAGTCCATTGACCGTCTTTCAAACTCAATTCCACCAGACGATTTTTGACGTTGTCCAATTCATTGATGATGATGAAATTTTTGGTGACGGCCAAACCTGCCAGTGATTTGCGATCACCACCTTCAAACAACACATCAAAATTGCGCGCACCCTTCATGAATTTTTCAAACGGCATGGCGAGCAACGAACCCTGCTTGTAGGTCTGCCCACCAACCGTCCAGGTGGATTTCAGACGCACACTCATCCAGTCGCGAAAGGTGCCAAACGAAGCGTCGGCAGGCACATCGATTTTGGTGAGTTTGTCACCCTCAACCAAATAGGTCTCGGAGGTAAAGAAAGTCACACCACGACGAACAAACTGACGGGTCAGATAACCCTTTTGCTCGGTCTGACTGCCGCTGACACTGATGTCGGTGACTGCCCCTTCATAAACGGTTTTAGCGTCGGCGAGGGATGTGCCGCGTTTCCACAACTTCACGATTCTTGCGTAACCAGACTGTGTCTGGGATCCTGCGCCAAAATCAGTTTGCACAAACAGGGTGTTGGCATCAATCCAGCTCACCGAACCCTTGGCTTCTTTTAACTGAAAACCGTCTTTGACAAACGCTTTGGTCGCCATGTCCCACTCGCGAATCACCACTGCATCGGCCCCACCACGCGATAACGAAATCATGCATTTGTTGTAATCGGGATAGAGACACGACGAACCGCGCCACACCCAATTGTCTTTTTCATCCTTGGCGAGCTGATCCAAATCCAGCACCGCTTCCCATTTAGGGTCGGGCTTTTTGTATTCCTCGAGCGTGGTCCGCCGCCAGACACCGCGAATATGGGTGCGGTCCTGCCAGAAGTTGTAATACCAGGCGCCACGTTTTTGCACAAACGGAATGCGCTCGCGTGAATTCACCACCTCAAGCACCTTGTCGCGAATCGGCGCGAATTGTGGGTGCGCCTCAATTTCCTTTTGTGACACGGCGTTCTGTTCTTTGACCCAGCTGATCGCCTTCTCGCCCATGACTTCTTCGAGCCAAAGATGGCTGTCGCTGACAGGCGGGGCAGGAGTCGGCGCGGGCGCGGGCAAATGTGCAGAAACGGACATGGAAAAAATTCCTGTGCTGATAATTAGTGCGGATAAAAATTTCTGCAGCATTTTGGGCTACTCCAAAAAAAATCGCGCTACCGCTTGTGACGGACTCGCGTTGGGTTATTCGGCTCACTTAAACGGGCGATTTTTCCAGCTCAAACGCGGCATGGAGTGCGCGCACGGCCAGCTCCATGTATTTTTCGTCGACCACCACCGAGGTCTTGATTTCGGAGGTGGAAATCATTTGAATATTGACGTTTTCCTTGGCCAGGCACTCAAACATACGTGCCGCAACACCGGCGTGTGAACGCATACCGATGCCAACAATCGACACTTTGACAATCTTGTTGTCACCGGAGACACCCTTGGCGTTGATCGCCGGTTTGACCACGTCGTTGAGTAACTTCAGCGCTTTTTCGTAATCATTACGATGCACCGTAAATGAAAAATCGGTGATGCCATCCGATGAGGTGTTTTGAATAATCACATCAACGTCAATATTGGCTTCGGCCACCGGGCCCAGAATAGAATAGGCGATCCCCGGACGATCCGGCACACCGGTGACAGTAAGTTTGGCTTCATCACGATTAAACGCGATACCTGCTATGACGGGCTGTTCCATATTGTCTTCCTCATAGGTAATCAATGTGCCGGTGTCGTTCGAGTCATGTGGCGTAAATGATGACAACACCCGCAACTTCACTTTGTATTTGCCGGCGAATTCCACCGAGCGGATT
>JAYTBF010000326.1:0-2972 GCA_043737175.1 Burkholderiales bacterium | reverse complement strand
ACCGCTTAAATCCCCCTCAATCCCCCTTTTTCAAAGGGGGAAGCAGCAGCTCCAGCACCTGTAATTTGAACAGCATCAAATTTCAACAAACTGCTAATACTTCACCCGCAATACAAAGGAAATCATATGCACGTCGCACTCATCGGATCTGGAAAAATCGGCGAAGCCATTGTCGCCCTGTTTAACGCCAACGGCGGCTACAAAATTACCGTGGTCGACAAAGACATGGAGCGACTGGCGCCAATGAAAGCACTCGGCGCCAATATTCATGTAGCCGACGTCGCCAATGATGATTTAAGCAAAGCCCTCAAGGGGGTGGATGTCATTTTGTCGGCCTGCCCGTTTTATCTGACGCCCATTCTGGCCAAACTCGCGTTCACCATCAACGCGCATTATTTCGACCTCACCGAAGACGTGGCGAGTACCCGTATCGTCAGGGAAATTGCCAAGAATGCCAAAACCGCGTTTGTGCCGCAGTGTGGTCTGGCTCCGGGATTCATTTCGATTGCCGCCCACGAACTCGCGCAAAAATTTGATTCTTTGCGCGATGTGAGTATGCGCGTTGGTGCCTTGCCGATTTACCCGACCAACGCGCTGAAATACAACCTGACGTGGAGTACGGACGGCCTGATCAACGAATACCTCAATCCCTGCGAAGCGATCATCGATGGCAAAATCCGCGAAACACCACCGCTTGAAGAACTCGAGCATTTTTTGCTCGATGGTTTGGACTACGAGGCATTTAATACGTCGGGCGGCCTTGGCACCCTGTGCGAGACGCTGGAGGGCCGTGTGCAAAACCTCAACTACAAGACTGTCCGATATCCCGGCCATTGTGCAATCATGAAAATCCTGCTGAATGATTTGGGGCTGGGCAAACGCCGCGAATTGTTGAAGGACGTGATGGAAACCGCCATCCCCATCACCCTGCAAGATGTGGTGCTGGTATTTGTGTCGGTCAGCGGTCAACGCGAAGGTCGCCTCGCGCAGGAGAGTTTCGCGAAAAAAATATACGCCAGGGAAGTTGGTGGCAAACTCCTGTCTGCCATTCAACTCACCACCGCGTCCGGCATTTGCACCCTGGTGGATTTATTGGCCAAGGGCGAAATTGCCCAGACAGGCTTTATCCGCCAGGAATCCGTCAGCCTGCCTAGCTTTCTGGCCAATCCATTTGGAAAGTACTACGCATGAACACACTCACAAACGACACACACGCGCTGCTGGTCAAACTTGGCGTCAATCTGAAGGATGTCGCCGGTAAAGACATCCCGGCCAGAACGCCGATTGATGGCAGCACCATCACCACACTTCGCGCCGACACGCCCGCAGAAGTCACGGCAAAAATTGCGCTCGCTCAGACGGCATTTTTGCAATGGCGCAACATCCCCGCGCCACGTCGCGGTGAGTTGGTGCGTTTGCTCGGTGAGGAGTTACGCCAGCACAAGGCCCAACTCGGCGAGCTGGTGACCATTGAATCCGGCAAAATTCGCCAAGAAGGTTTGGGCGAAGTGCAGGAGATGATCGACATATGCGACTTCGCCGTGGGGTTGTCGCGGCAGTTATACGGCCTGACCATTGCCACCGAGCGCGCGCAACACCGCATGATGGAGCAGTGGCATCCACTCGGCACCATCGGCATCATCAGCGCGTTTAATTTTCCGGTGGCGGTGTGGGCGTGGAACGCCGCACTGGCATTGGTGTGTGGCAATTCGCTGGTATGGAAACCGTCGGAAAAAACGCCGCTGACCGCGTTGGCCTGCCAGGCATTGTTAAACCGTGCCATCGCCAAATTTAATCAGCACGGCACTGCCGCGCCGACCAACCTCTCACAAGTTTTGATCGGCACTGCCAACGTCGGCCAGATCATGGTTGGCGACCCGCGCATTGCGTTGGTATCGGCCACCGGTTCCACCCGCATGGGTAAAAGTGTCGCGACCCAAGTTGCGGCGCGACTTGGCCGCAGCCTGCTCGAGCTCGGTGGCAATAACGCCATGATTGTCGCGCCCTCGGCCAATCTCGACTTGGTGTTGCCAGCGTCGTTGTTCTCCGCAGTGGGAACGGCCGGCCAGCGTTGCACTACTTTGCGTCGCATGATTGCCCATAAAGATATTGCTGACGCGGTGGTTGCGCGCCTAAAAGCCGCGTTTGGCCACATCCGTATCGGCAACCCACTCGATGCCAAAACGCTCATTGGTCCGTTAATTGACGGCGCCGCGTTTGACGGCATGCAGGCCGCGTTGGTGCAGGCCAAACAACAAGGCGGTGTGGTGACCGGTGGTGAACGGGCGACAATCGCTGACAGCGCAGACGGTTACTACGTACATCCGGCGATTGTTGAAATGCCGTCACAAACCGTCTGTGTGCATCACGAAACATTTGCGCCGATTTTGTACATTCTGCGTTACACCACACTTGATGAAGCCATCAGTATGCAAAACGCCGTGCCGCAGGGGTTGTCATCATCCATCTTCACCGACAACATGCGTGAAGCCGAACAATTCATGGCCGCCTCGGGAAGTGATTGCGGCATTGCCAACGTCAACATCGGCACCTCCGGCGCGGAAATCGGCGGTGCATTTGGTGGTGAAAAAGAAACCGGTGGCGGTCGCGAATCCGGCTCAGACAGCTGGCGCAACTACATGCGGCGTGCCACCAACACCATTAATTACTCGACCGAGTTGCCACTGGCGCAGGGCATTGTGTTTGATATTGGCAAGAGTTAGCGCCAACACTGGCAACACGTGGCATGCCGCTAGAAATTTAACGCGAGGAGTGTAACGCTGCGGGGTTGCGGCGTGTGTGCCTGCGCACACACGATGCCGTAGACGCCGGAATTCTGTGCATAGAATTCCGGGAGAACCTGTTCGTTACCCGGTGAGAGACCTGTCGAGCAACGCGCCGACAAAGCAAAATAAAAAAGGGAATAAAACTGGACCGCCCGACAGAGCGGCTGAGGGGTTGCGGCGTGTGTG
>JAYTBF010000325.1:0-16475 GCA_043737175.1 Burkholderiales bacterium | reverse complement strand
CATTCTCAGCCGATTCACTGTTTGCTTTTGACAAGTCAGTAGTGGGTCCGGCCGGACATCAGCAGCTCGGCAAATTTGCCGCCGATTTGCGCGGTGTGAACTATGATGTGATTACCGTCACCGGTTATACGGACCGAATTGGTTCACGGGAATACAACGCCAAGCTATCATTGCGCCGCGCCGATGCTGTCAAATCCCACTTGGTGGACGCGGGAATTCCGGCCAACAAAATCACCACGCAGGGTAAGGACGAAGCCGATCCTGTTACCAAGTCCGGCGATTGCAAAGGTGCACAAGCCACCAAAAAGCTGATTGCCTGTTTGCAGCCAGACCGGCGTGTGGAAGTCGAAGTCATCGGTACCAAATAGTCAGGGACCCAGGCAAAACACACAAGTCGCTTGTGGCAACATAAAGACCGATGCAAATCTCCATTTGCATCGGTCTTTTTTTGTGCGGTCTGCAATGATCCTAGAATCGTTTGGTTAATACCATTCAGGCTACGTACGATATCGCACAGACGACCAACGATGGTATGGTCATAGTCATGGTTGCCGCATCAGGGTTTCTATCAGCCACATTCGCGACAATGAAGTTGGCTGCAACTATCAATGTATCAACCGGAGCCAATTATGAATATCGTTCTTAAGAGTGTCATTACCACCTTGCTGCTGGGTGCCGCAGCGCAAGCCTCTGCCCAGGTCGTCTTTTATGAAGGCACCGACTTCGACGGTCGCTCCTTTAATACGGAACGCAATGTTTCCAACTTCGCGCAATTTGGTTTTAATGATCGCGCCTCGTCAGCGGTAGTCATGCGGGACAACTGGGAAGTATGCGAGGATGCCAGCTTCAAAGGCAAGTGTATTGTTTTGCGTCCCGGCAGGTATCCATCGTTGTCGTCGATGGGAATGAACAACCGCGTCTCGTCAGTACGCATCATGCAACCAAACGCACGATACAACGATGACCGTTATGCGCCGGAACCGGTGCCGGTTTACGACAACCGCCGCCGCAATAATGAGCGCTTGTTTCAAGCTGATGTTGGGTCGGTTCGCGCGGTTGTTGGCCCCGACGAGCAACGCTGCTGGGTCGAGCGCGAACAAGTGACGCAGGATCGTGGTGGTGCCAATGTTCCCGGCGCGATCATCGGTGGCATTCTCGGCGGCGTGCTGGGCCATCAGGTTGGTGGCGGCCGCGGTCGGGATGTTGCCACTGTTGCCGGCGTGGTTGCCGGCGGTGCGGTCGGGGCAAACGTTGGCCGCAATGGAGCCACACAAACACAGGACGTGCGGCGATGTGTATCCGAACCAAGCCGAGCCGCACCGGTCTATTGGGATGTATCGTACCGGTTCGATGGTAAGGATCACGTCATGCAAATGACCTCGCAGCCAGGTCGCACCGTCACGGTTAATGCCGAGGGTGAGCCCCGCTCATAACCATCGTTAAACAAAGCAACAAAGCCAGCGGGCAGACGAAGATTTCGTCGGCTCGTTGGCGTTGGACAGAACGACGTCGATTATTACTTCAAAGTCGAAAGTAAAATGATCCGCTTATCGTCGTTGCTTATTCGTTGCATACTCGTCACTTATAACCGCGCATTCAAAATTTCAACCCAATGTTGAATCGGAATCTTTGAACTGGCCTGCAACCCCGATTCAATATGCGCCATACAACCAATATTGGCGGTCGCAACCATCACTGGCGCGCCTGACTCCAGCGCCGCGACTTTATTGTCCAATAACTGTTGCGACAACGCCGCCTGTAGTATCGAATAGGTGCCCGCCGAGCCACAACACAAATGACCATCTGGCACGGAGGTCAAATCAAACCCCGCATCGATCAGCAGGCGTTCAACCACACCGTTGATTTTTAAGCCGTGCTGCAAACTGCAGGGCGAATGAAAGGCAATTTTCTTTTTGTCACCCATCGGTTTGGCGCGTAATAACTTGCTGAGCGCCGATGCTTCATTGGCCACCACTTGGCTGACATCCCGAAACAATTCAGACACACGTTTTGCCTTGGCAGCATAGACGATGTCATGTCTCAGCAAATGGCCGTAGTCCGCCACCATGGTGCCACAGCCGGACGCCGTCACCACAATGGCTTCCACGCCCGCATCGATCAATGGCCACCAGGCGTCAATGTTGCGTTTGATCATGGCATGACCCGCGTGGATGTCGTTCAAATGGTGTGGGATCGCGCCACAACAACCGGCATTGGCAGCGGTAACAAGTGAAATACCGAGTTTGTCGAGCACCCGCGCCGTGGCGGTGTTAATAGACGGCGCCATCGCCGGTTGCACACAACCGGCGAGCACCAACATTTTTCGCGCGTGGCGTGGTGGCGGCCATTCACCGGCAGCGCGTTTTTCTGTGATTTTTTTGGCAAGCACTGACGGCAATAGCGGTTTCAGCCATTGACCAAGTGTCAGGCCAAACGTGAATAAACCCGTTTGCGGCAGCAGTTTTTTCAACAAACCGCGCACCACACCACTGCCAATTGAGCGACCCACTTTTTGCTCCACCACGGCGCGGCCAATGTCGAGCAGCCGACCATACTGCACTCCGGACGGACAGGTGGTTTCACACGCGCGACAGGTGAGACAGCGATCCAGATGCACCTGTGTTTTTGCTGTCGGTGTGGCACCCTCCAGCACTTCTTTCATTAGGTAGATACGGCCACGCGGTGAATCGAGTTCGTCTCCCAGCAAGTTATAGGTCGGGCACATCGCCAGGCAAAATCCACAATGCACACACTTGCGCAAAATGCTTTCGGCTTCAATGCCTTCCGGTGTGTTGACAAATTCGCGGGCGAGAGTGGTTTGCATAAAGGGATTGACTAAAAATTATCGAGCCGACCGCGATTTAAAATGTTGTGCGGATCAAATGCATTTTTCAAATTGCGATGAATTTCAGCGAGTTTGGCTGGTAGCGGGTGGAACACCCCGCCGGTTTTGTCGTTGCTGCGAAACAATGTGGCATGGCCGCCGACCTTGGCGACAAGCTCACGCAGCAATCGACCTTCAAACTCGCCTGACAACCAACGCACGCCACCACCCCACTCGATCAATTGCGGTGATGTTGTTGCAATGGGTGGCGTGGTCTGTGGCACCGACAATCGCCACAGTGGCGCCGTGGTATTAAAAAAAACATGCCGCTGATCACGCAACGATTGCCAAAATTTTGGTGCCGCCACGGCGTCCATGACATCACCGCCCAGCTTAGATTTGGCGGCGGCCACACCCGCTACTGCACCAGAAAGACGCAACGTCGCCACGCCGTCATACCAAGTCGCGCCAGAAAGTGGCAGAGGTTGCCCGGCCCATTCGTTAAATCGTTGGATAGCAGTGGCCTCGTCAAAATCAAATTGCAAAGTCACTTCGGCGGATGGTTTTGGTAATACCTTGAACGACAGGTCCGTGAGAATACCCAGTGTGCCCATCGCACCGGCCATCAATCTTGACACGTCGTAGCCCGCCACATTTTTGATCACCCGTCCGCCAAATCGCAAATCGTCACCGTTGCCGTTGACCACGCGTGCGCCCAAAACAAAATCGCGCACCGCACCAACATAAGGACGACGCGGCCCGGACAATCCCGCCGCCACCGTGCCACCGATGGTTGCCAATGTCGTATTGCCATTCCCAAAACGTGGGGGCTCAAATGCCAACATTTGTTGTTCTTGATCCATCACTGCTTCAATCGCGGCCAAACTGGTACCAGCACGCACTGTCAGCACCAGCTCGCGCGGCTGGTAATCAATAATGCCCGAGTAGTCACGCATGTCGAGCGCATCGCCGACTATCGCGCCGCCGTAAAAAGATTTTGTGTTGCCACCGTGGATGGCCAACGGGGTGTTTGCCGAGGCGGCCGCTTTGACCCGCTCACAGAGATTTTGAATAAAGGTTTCCATGTTATTGGGCAGCGGTTGAAACCGCCGATGGACGCCGATATGCGCCGATAAAAACGCAGATGAAACCAACCATCAAAGTCGCCATTGGGCGAGCTATTTCAGACAATTCAGCCCGAAAGAGCGCACCAACAAAGGAGTTTGCATGTTTAATCGGCGCGCCTTTGTTTTTATCTGTGTTCATCTGTGGTTACAATCAAGTCTCAAAACCGTGAAATATCGGCGAACGGCATTTGCCCACCCGACACCCGCATACGCCCGTATTCAGCACAACGACTGAGCGTCGGGATTGCCTTGCCGGGATTGAGCAATAACTTTGGATCAAACGCCCTTTTCACCGCAAAAAACATTTCGCGTTCGGCATCGGTGAATTGGCTGCACATCTGATTAATTTTTTCAATACCAACCCCGTGTTCGCCGGTGATGGTGCCACCCACTTCGATACACAGCTCCAACAAATCCGCCGCAAAGGATTCGGTTTTTTCCAATTCGCCGGGAATGTTGGCATCAAACAAAATCAGCGGATGCAAATTGCCGTCACCTGCATGAAAAACATTGGCACAGCGCAATCCATACTTGACGGACAACTCGTCGGTACGACGCAACACATGCGCCAAGGCCTGACGCGGGATCGAGCCATCGATACAATAGTAGTCCGGCGAAATGCGCCCCACCGCCGGAAACGCCGCCTTACGCCCCGACCAAAATCGCAAGCGTTCCGCCTCGTTATTCGAAACCCGACAGGCGGTGGCACCGGCAGCAATCATCACCGCCTCCATTTTGGCGACTTCTTCGGCGACTTCCTCGGGCGTGCCGTCGGATTCACACAATAAAATTGCCGCCGCTTCCATGTCATAACCGGCGCGGACAAAATCTTCGACGGCGTGGATGGCGAGTTTGTCCATCATTTCCAACCCGGCCGGAATAATGCCGGCACCGATCACGGCCGCCACCGCCTCGCCGGCTTTTTCCACATTATCAAAACTGGCCATCACCACCCGCTGCAACTGTGGCTTGGGGGTGAGCTTAACGGTGACTTCGGTGGTAATGCCCAACATGCCTTCCGAACCCGTCATGAGCGCGAGTAAATCGTAGCCGGGGCTATCGAGCGCATCAGAGCCAATCGTGATGGCCTCACCATCCACCGTGACCACGCCGATCTTGAGGATGTTATGCACTGTCAAACCATATTTCAAACAATGCACTCCGCCAGCATTTTCGGCGACGTTGCCGCCAATTGAACAAGCGATTTGCGAGGACGGATCGGGCGCGTAGTACAGCCCCAGGTGTGCCACGGATTCGGAAATTTTCTGATTACGCACACCCGGACCGACCACCGCCGTGCGGGCGAGTGCATCAACTTTTTCAATACGACTGAATTTGGCCATGGACAGCAATAGGCCGTCTGGCAAGGGCGTGGCCCCACCGGAAAGCCCGGTGCCCGAACCACGCGCGACCACCTTTACGTTCTGTTGGTGGCAGATGGACATGATTTGTTTGACTTCGGACAGCGTTGACGGCAAAACCGCCACCATCGGTAATGCGCGATAGACTGACAGGCCATCACATTCAAAGGGCCGCAAATCTTCACGACACGTCAGCACCGAGGACGCCGGCAAAAAAGCCTGCAATGCCGCCGCCAACTGCTGGCGGGCAGCATGAATTTGTTCATCAGTTGATGTGGGTGCGACGATCATGTCCCGTTGCCTTGAAAGTGTAATTTGAATAATAGGCCATCCGACCAATCATCGCCGGCAAAATCGACATAAGCTATTAATACCGATCAGTATGCAATATCCGCTGTGTCTGTTGACGATGGCCCATCAAACATACCGCTTTTGCTTCGCCGGCACCGATGATATCAACGCTAAACCAGCGATGGATCGGGACAATGTATTGGCTTCACCAACAACAGGAAAATCGAACAATGGAAAGTGGCATCGGTTTATATTTTTTGTGGGCGCTGGTTGTCGTCCTCATTTTGATTGGTTTGGCCGGCACTATACTGCCTGCAATGCCGGGCGCACCCATGGTATTTGGCGGATTGTTTCTGGCTGCCTACCTCGGCAATTTCGAACGTATCGGCTGGCCGACCCTGACCATTTTGGCGGTACTCACCGTGCTCGCCATGTTGGCCGATTTTGTTGCCACCCTGCTGGGCGCCAAACACGCAGGCGCGTCTAAATTGGCACTGGTCGGCGCAGCGGTCGGCAGCATAATTGGTGTGTTCTCCGGCCTCTGGGGCCTACTGATATTTCCGTTTATTGGTGCGGTCGCCGGTGAACTTATGAACCGCCAACAAATCGGCCAGGCCAGTCGTGTTGGTTTGGCAACGTGGTTGGGCATGATGGTTGGTGCCCTGGCCAAGCTCGCTATTGCATTGGCCATGGTCGGCATCGTCGTGGTTGCCCACTTTTTCTAGCTGATTTTCGTCAACCAACAGCGCCCTGCGGAAGTGCGCGGAAATTGTTGGCGAAATGGCGGGGGTCGAAGTATTTTTATTGCACTCATCGGCCGATGGATGGGGGATTAAATCCATCTGCGCACTTTTGCCATATACGCCAAATACTCATCACCAAATTTTTTGGCAAGCACTTTTTCCTCCGGCGCAATTTGAAAGCGGCTGATATAAAACACAAAGGCAACCGGGCCGAGCAGTGACCACCACGACCACAAATACGTCGCCCATGCGCCCAGAAAAAAAACCAGTCCGACATACATCGGGTTACGCGTCACCCGGTAGATCCCGCCAGTGACCATCGCCGATGTGGCGGTTGGGCGCATCGGGTTAACAGTAGTCTTGGCGCGATAAAAACTAGCCAACGCTAAAACGTCACAAGCCGCCCCGGCGGTGGCCAGTAGGATCACGGCCACAATGGTATGAGATGCGACCGATTCAATTGCCGGAATATCGCCCGCCATAAGCCACATTAGCGCCGCCGCTATGAGCGCAACAACCGGTGGCGGAATCTTTAATTCAAGTGATGGCATGGCTGATCATGAATGCGGTCAATTTTAATAAACCATCCGACATATTTCAGGTGACGGTCAAACGTTGATTGGCGGCCTCGAGTCGTTCGACCAGTGTGCCTAAAAATTTCCGGTCAAACAAGGCGCGACAGGAGTCACTCGCCGCGTTGAGATCGGCGGCGGGGATTTTCATCATCACGCAGGTTGAGGCAGTTGTGACGGTGGCTGATCGTTGTCCGACCCGAGTGGCCAGATAGGCCATTTCGCCGACACAGTCACCCGCTGACAATATATTCAACAGTTTTTTGTTGCGCGTGACCTTGACGTTGCCTTCGGCGATGATAAAAAATGAATCTCCTGCATCACCTTCCTTGATGAGTGGCGAGTCCACGGGAAATTGACGCCATTTACTGATGCGCACGACCTCCCATAATTCGTTCTCTGGAAAATTTTGAAAAAATGACAGCCGTTTGAGAAAACCAAAACGTTCGGTATCCGATACCTCGCCTTGCTGCTTTTGTGGGGTGTGTTCGCTGCGCCAAAGTGCGGATAGATCACGGGCAAACTGATCCCAAGTTTGATAACGCCGACCGACATCCTTGGATATCGCCTGTTTGACAATGTCTTCCATCGGTGCCGAGATTCCGTTGCGAAATCGCGAAGGCGGGTCAGGATCGTGATTAATAATCTGGTAGGCCAGACTCTCGTGGCTGCTTGCTTCATACGGCGGCCGACCTGCCAGCAACATGTACATGGTCATGCCGAGCGCATAAATATCCGACTGCACACTCGACACTCCTCCCTGTAAAACTTCCGGTGCCATATACAAAGGTGATCCGACGACGGTTGCCGCGCTACTGGCCGACGACTTGACTGCCGCCCCAAAATCACCAATTTTGATGTCGGTGCCGGATTTGTACAAAATATTGCCGGGCTTGATGTCACGATGAATCAGGCCTAGTGAAAATGCAAAATCCAGAGCACTCACCGCCTTGAAAATAATTTCAGCCACGACCTGCGGGTCAAACAGACTTTCCGGCAACACATACTGCTCCAGCGTGCCACCTTCGACATACTCCATGACGATATAACTCATATCGTCCGCCACCACCGCGTCGTGAATACCAACAATATGCGGGTGATCGATCTTGCCGGCGAGTCCCGCCTCGTTCAGAAACATTTGTTTGTAATGCGCACCGTCAGCGGAATCTTTCAACGCCTGTGGAAACATCAGCTTGATGGCGACGTCTCGCCCGGTAAACGGATCTTTGGCGAGGTACACCGCACTGGTCGCACCTTCACCCAGTTTTTTGATGATCCTGTATTTGCCAATCGCATCCATGCGGGTCCCGTATCGGTTTCAACCGTCCGGTACCATTATTGCGGCAACTCTCAGGCTTCGCAACTGGCTTTTATCCCCTTAACAAGGGGCGGACCTCACTTGACTTCTGCTTGATCTGCAAAGTCGTCCGCCAGAAATCGGGGCGCAATTGATCACTTTGCGCCCCTCCCTCGGTTAAAACAGACCGACGATTTTTCCGTTGTCATCGACGTCAATCGAATTTGCCGACGGCACTTTCGGCAGTCCAGGCATGGTCATGACATCACCACAAACCATGACGACAAATTCAGCGCCGGCCGCCAATCGCACTTCGCGAATGGTTAGGACATGTCCAGACGGCGCTCCCCGCAACTGCGGATCCGTTGAAAACGAATACTGAGTTTTTGCGACACACACCGGGTAATGCCCGTAGCCGTCATCTTGCAGCCTTTTGATTTGCGCGCGAATTTTGCTGTCGGCGGTGATGTCCGACGCGCCGTAAATTTTTGTCGCAATCGTTTTCATCTTGTCCCAAAGCGGCATGTCGTCTTCGTAAACAAATTTGAAGTTGCTCTTTTGTTCACACAGATCAACCACGATGTTGGCGACTTCAGTGGCACCCTTGCCGCCGTCCGCCCAATGTTTGGCGATCACAACTTTGCAACCCAATTTGCCAACTCGATCCATCAACAACTTGACCTCGGCATCGGTGTCGTGGGTGCGATGGTTGACACTGACCACACACGGCAGACCGTAGTGGTTCATGACGTTATTGACATGGCGCTCCAGGTTTACAATGCCCTTTTCCAGCGCGGCAAGATTTTCGTTGGAGACTTCTTTGACGTCCATGCCGCCGTGAAACTTGAGTGCGCGCAAGGTTGCCACAATCACCACCGCATCCGGCCGCAATCCCGACTTGCGGCATTTAATATCTATAAACTTTTCCGCGCCCAGATCAGCACCAAATCCTGCTTCAGTCACCACGTAATCGCCCAGCTTGAGCGCGGTTTGGGTGGCAATGACCGAATTACAGCCGTGGGCAATGTTGGCAAACGGGCCGCCGTGAATAAACGCCGGGTTATTTTCGAGCGTTTGCACCAAATTTGGATGAAGTGCGTCTTTGAGCAAAGCCGTCATCGCGCCCTGAGCCTTTAGGTCCTTGGCCAGAATCGGTTTTAAATCTTTGGTGTAACCAACAACAATCTTGCTGATGCGGTTTTTTAAGTCCTTCAAAGATGTGGCGAGACAAAAGATCGCCATGATTTCGGATGCCACCACAATATCAAAACCATCCTGACGCGGATAACCGTTGCCAGGCCCACCCAGAGCAATGGTGATATCCCGCAATGCGCGATCGTTCATATCAACCACACGTTTCCAGGCAATACGACGCACATCAAACCCGAGCTCGTTGCCATGATTGATATGGTTGTCGATCAAGGCTGCCAACAAATTGTTGGCCAATGCAATGGCGCTGAAATCGCCGGTGAAGTGCAAATTAATATCTTCCATCGGTACAACCTGGGCGTAACCACCGCCTGCGGCACCACCCTTCATGCCGAAAACCGGGCCGAGCGACGGTTCACGCAGGCAAATAATGGCTTTTTTGCCAATATGATTCAGCGCATCACCAAGTCCGACGGTGGTGGTGGTTTTACCTTCCCCAGCCGGGGTGGGTGAAATAGCCGTCACTAAAATCAACTTGCCGTTCTTTTTGTCCTTAAGCGTGTCGACGTAATTTAAGGAAATCTTTGCCTTGTAGTGGCCGTACGGCTCGATAGCGCTGTCAGGGATGCCCAGCTTTTCAGCGACCTGATAGATGCGCTTCATTTCGGCTTTTTGGGCAATTTCAATATCGCTAAGCATAACCATCTCCACGTTTAATTAAACAAAGTTTCAACAATCTAAAAGTATGAAACCGCACCCGCCTCGCAGGCCTTGATAGTGGTCAAGTAGAATGACGGCTTTGATGCAGATCAATCAAGCTGCCAACCCCTTTTGACCGGAACAGGAAATTACGCGATGACCGATTATTTTAAGCCCCGCGAGCGCGACATCTTGTTTCGGCGAATCGAAGCGCTCACGCCGGATCTGCGGTCACGCGACGGAAAGATCACAGGACACCAACTACTTGGACACCTAAATAACAGTCTGCGCGAAATCTGCGGTCTGCAAAAGCCAAAACGCCCTGCCAATATTGTTGAACGGACGATTGGCAAATGGCTGGTTTTTCATTTGATCCCCTGGCCAGAATCCCCACCCAGAAACGAGTCCCAGCTGGCCGCATTTATCGGCCCTGAAAATTTGTCCACGTTTGTGGATGACCATGCGACGTTCGTCGCGTTACTTCAGAACTTTGAATCGCAATGTGGCAACGAATGCCTGGGGCCCCACCCTGCATTTGGTCAATTGACCAGGGGTGAGTGGGGGAAAGTCATGTTTTTACATTTGGACTACCACCTCACGATGTTCGATATTCATGGGGATTTTTATGCACGCAAATGAACAGCTGATTCGAAATTTCTACGCGGCGTTTGCGGCACGTGATGGCGACGCCATGGCGCGTTGTTATCACCCGGACATTACTTTTTCCGATCCAGCCTTTCCCACGCTGAGTGGTGCGGAGGCGGGCGCCATGTGGCAAATGCTGGTGTCACGCGGCAAAGATTTGCAAATTACCCTGATCGACGCGGCGGCAAATGCTGCGGGTGGCAGCGCCACCTGGGAAGCACGTTATACGTTTTCGAAAACCGGTCGGCAGGTAATTAACCGGGTTGATGCCTTGTTCGCCTTTCGGGATGGATTAATCATTCGCCATATCGACCGCTTCGGATTTTGGCAGTGGTCAAAACAGGCATTGGGTCTGCCGGGTTTTTTGCTGGGCTGGACATGGCCATTTAAGGCCATGGTCCGCCAACAGGCCGCGGCCTCGTTGGCGCAGTTCATGGGCCGTCACACCGGCTAGCCTGCATATTTCACGGGTCGGCCCCTTTTACTGTGGTTCTTCCGTCATAGTCACCGACTATTTCGGTCGATCCAAATTGTACTTCGAGCGCTCAATGGCCTGCGCGCTCGATAGCGGGCGCTTGAGCGGTCCTTTTCCCCCTCTTCTCTCGCAATATCTCGATATTGCTCGATCAGTCGAGTGAAAAATCACTCGCTCCTGCGCATACTCTCGAACGTGCCCCCATGAAATATGCAGGCTAAATGTCGTCGATATGCGGGTGGCGGGATAAGTGTGATGCCCACATTGCGCGCGCCTCGCGTTCAACTTCACGATTGTCGACGACGATGCGCTGCAAACATTCATGCGCCGCTGCGAGGTGAAACTTCGCCTCGGCTTGTCTGCCAATCGCATGCAGGCCGTCTGCCATGGCCTCGTGCAATTTGGGTTGAACAATTCGTATGTCGTGGCGCTTGGCCTGCTCCAGACCATCACCAAACAAACGCATGGCATCGGTCAGATCATTTTCATGCCGGGCAATACGGCCCAAATACAGCAGTGATTCGGTCACCACCAACGAATGTTTTAGCTTTTTCCCTAGGGCAAATGCATCTGCAAAGAACTGCTTGGCGACTGTGCGCTCACCGGTTAAATAATATAACTCGCCAAGTGACTGTGCCTTGGCGGCAAAATCCGGATGATCACTATTGGTGGCGGCGGATTCCAGTCCTTTTTGCATCAGCTTGATTGCCGCTTGCAAATAGTCGGCGGCGATGCCCGGCTCTCCCCGTTGGATCGCATCGACTGCACATTTTTTATACAAGCGACAGCGATTCCCGGTAATTTTGGCCACATGTTCATGACTGTCGGAATCGAGATTGGTCAGAGCCTCACCCAGCAGTTTTTCCGCTTCGTCAAAACGCCCCATGTCTCCGGACAATTCGGCCAGGGTGTTTTGGGCACGTGCGCAAAGAAACGAATCAGCGGCACGATTGGCGATATTCATGCAGCCGCGCAACGCCTGCTCGGCGAGATCAAACGCGTTGACATCCTTGCAAGCTGCGGCAATTGTGATCAGCGCGTGCCCGCAGCCGGAATGGTGATGTTTCTCTGCGTATCCAACGTAGGCATCAATACCACAGGCAATCGCCATCAAATGATCACCGCGCGCGTAGTAACAAATTGCGCCGGCGTTTAATGCACCAGCCTTAGCCATTGGCAACTGATGCACCTGTGCAATTTCGATTGCACTTTTAACGGCGTCAAGACCATCGCGCGGCAGGCCTGCATAGGTGTATTGATGGGCGATTTCGCATAACAATTCAGCACGGCTTTCCGGAGTCAGCTGCGTGCTGTTTAACGCCAGAAAAAGTTTATCTAAGCCATCCGCTGATTTTGATAAGGTCAACATGACATCGAGTGTCGAGCAGCCGCACCGGAAGGGCGCGCAGCACGTCGAATATCGACTATTAATCGCAGATTATTTTTATATGATTTCATCTAGAGGCACAACTGTGGTTTTGTGCGGCCATCGTAGCAAGCAGCGCCGCAAACCGCAGTGAATTTGCGCACACAATACAACCGTCCATCGGCCCCAGCGTGACGGCTGGCCGGAATACCCCGACGTTCAGCTGGCGCGGACTGAATCCGCTGCCACAACTGGCGGCGGAGAAGTGGTGCGAAGCATCAGGATATTGCCCGCCACGGATAACAACACGCCAAAGGTTGTCATCCAGCCCCACTGAAATTTTTCAAAGAAGAAAGAGACCATCAATGCCACTACCGGCACCATCACGCCAACGTAAGACGACGGTGCGGCGCCAAGTCGACGCAGCAGCGTCAGGTAACAGGCGAATGCAATGATCGATCCAAAAAAAACCAGATAAAGCAAGCTGCCAACATATTTAAAGGTGAGTTCAAATAAAAATTCGCGGCCGACGATGACGGCATAAATCAACGCGAATAGACCGCCGTAAAACATTCCCCACGCCATCGACGGCCAGGTGTCAAAACCACGTCGCTGGGTTCGCATGGCCACCATGCTACCGGCACTCGAAGCAATCACTGACAAAACCGTGAACAGGATGCCAAGTTTTGCGTCGTGGCCAAGAGTCAATTTACTGAACTCGTTCCAGAAAACACAAACAATACCGACAATGCCCAATGATGCCGCGATACTAACCCGCACGGTTAATGGCGTGCCAAAGAGTAGTCGCGACGCGAACATGTTGATCATCGGGCTGGCAGAATAAGCAACCGCTACCATTGCGGAAACAATGTATAGCTCGGCGTGATAAACAAATATATAACTCAGACAAAACATGGTGGACCCAAACATCACCAGATCAAGGTGTTGTCGCCACGCAAAACGCAGTCGGTATCCCTGCCATCGGCAAATAGCGAACAGCCCCCCCGCCGCCAGCAAAAAACGGTAGGCAACGGAAAACTCAGGCGCCACCGTGCCGAGTTGAAAAGTGATGGCCAACCAAGTCGAGCCCCAAATCAGGACACAAACCGTGAACAGCTGAAAATTCGAGAAATGCATTTATCGACCGTAAGGCGGCCCGTTTTAAAGCGCGCCGAAAGTTGAACCGCAAAATTGACGGCTCGAAATGAAGGGCTGGTAACAATCCGTTTTTTCAGTGATCGCAACCGACTTGCCAAACTTGATCATGATCGAGGCGCCGCCGGTAACCACAGCGCCCCAATTAACCCTATTTGGTTATTCCCATTTGCCACAATAGAAATGAATAGGTGATGGCTATTTCTTTCAAATAGTCATACCGACCGGATGCACCACCGTGACCGGCATCCAGATTGGTCTTGAGTACCAGCGGATTGTTATCCGTTTTGAGCGTGCGTAATTTCGCAACATACTTGGCCGGTTCCCAATACATCACCTGGCTGTCATTCAAAGACGTTTCAACCAGCATCGCCGGATACGCGCCCGGCTTGAGATTTTCGTACGGAGAATAACTGCGCATATATTTGTATGCTTTTTCTTCGTTCGGGTTTCCCCATTCCAAATACTCACCAACCGTCAACGGCAGGCTGGCGTCGAGCATGGTGTTCATCACATCCACGAATGGCACTTGTGACACCACCGCCTTAAACAAATCCGGACGCAAATTGGTCACCGCACCCATTAACAAGCCGCCGGCGCTGCCACCCTGTGCAGCCAACTGCGACGGCTGGGTGTATTTATTCGCAATCAAATGCTCGGCTGCGGCGATGAAGTCCATAAAGGTATTCATCTTTTTCATCATCTTGCCGTCGTCGTGCCATTGTTTACCCATTTCACCACCCCCACGAATATGGGCGATGGCGTAAATCATGCCTCGATCCAGCAGCGCAAGGCGCGATGAGCGAAAACCAAGTGGCATCGAGATGCCGTAGGAACCATACCCATAAAGCAGTGTGGGCTGCGCCACACCTGGTTTGCGCAACGACTTTTTATACACCAAGGAAATGGGCACCAGCGTGCCGTCTTTTGCCTTGGCGTGCACCCGCTCAACTTGATAGTCAGCGAGTTTGTAGTCGCCGAGTACCGGCTGTTGCTTTTTTAATATCCGATCACGTTTGGCGACGTCGTAATCGTAAACGGAGTTCGGTGTAACCAGCGAGCCGTAATTGAACCGATACAATTTTGTATCAAACTCCGCGTTCTGTCCGGGCGAGGCGTCATAGGCGGCCTCGGGAAACTCCATCGCATGCGGCTGCATCGTGGCGACGTCAAACACACGCAATTGCGGCAACCCTGATTTTTTCTCAATCGCAACAAAAAAACTCTTAAAAATATCCACACCATCAAGCTTGACATCCTTGCGATGGGGGATGATTTCTTGCCAATTTTTTGGATCCGCCAGCAATGATGCCGGCGCTTTCACCAGTCTGGAATTGCGCCCCGTATCGTTGGTGACAATCAGGAAATTTTTAGCATGATGGTCGACAAAATATTTGATGTTGTCCTGGCGTTTTTTAAACACCGAAAATTTACCTTCCGGATTTGACGCGGGCAGCAATTGTTGTTCGGTGGTTTCGGACGACTCACTGGTCAAAATTACATAGGCGTCGTCGCGCGTGCCGTCCACACCAATGTTGTACAACTCATCTTTTTCTTCAAATAACAAAACGTCATTTTTGACACCAAGCCGATGGCGATAGAATTTGTCCGAACGTTTGGTGGTGGCGTCTTCTGTCACGTAAAAAATAGTTTTGTTATCGTTTGCCCACGAAAGCGACGTGACGCGCTCGATCTTGTCGGCAAGCACTTCACCGGTTTCAAGATTCTTGAAATGCAATGTGTATTGGCGAAAGCCGCTGAAATCGACCGAATAGGCCAGCATTTTTCCGTCCGGGCTGACACTCATGGCGCCGATCGACATGAATTTGTGGTCTTTCGCCAGTTCATTCCCGTCCAGCGTAATTTCTTCTTTTGCCGCCAACGTGCCCTTACGGCGCGTGAAAATCGAATACTGTTTTCCCATTTCAGTGCGCGAGTTATACCAATATCCACGTTTCAAATACGACACGTTGTCGTCTGTTTCTTTAATGCGCGACAACATATCTTTATAAAGCGTTTCCTGGAATCCCTTGAGGTGCCCCATAACCGAATCCATATGGGCGTTTTCGGCCTTCAGGTAATCGACCACGGCAGGGTTGTCTTTCTCACGCAACCAGAAATAATCATCCACCCGCTTATCGTTAAATTTTTCAAATGTTTGAGGAATTTTTTTTGCGATGGGAGCCATTGCCTGAGCCGTGTTTGGTTGGGAAGGAGCGAAGGATTTGCCATTTGCCTGGGCATTGGCCGACGTGGTCCGGATCGAAAAGCCGAAACAAGCTGCGGCGACCAAGACGGAAACAATAGGTATTCTGGACATTACGTTGGCCCTGTCTATGATGAAGACCATCATTATAAATCTCGTTCTGCAGACGTTGTATTTACAGTTGGATACAAATACGCACTGTAGGACGGTAAACCGGCTGTTCATCACATCGTTAATTGCGCAGGGCCCGAAACTACTAATTTTTTCCCATATAAAGGAACGTCATGAAAACCAAACTTCTCATTGCTGGAATCGCCGCCATTTTTGCAACTTCCGCGTTCGCACAATCCACTTCTGCTCCAAACGCCCCTCGCGTCGACAAACGAGAAGCCAATCAGGCCAAACGCATAGAGCATGGCAAAACGACAGGCGCATTAACCGATAAAGAAGCCGCCCGTCTTGAAAAGGGTCAGCAACTGTCTTGAAATCAAGTTGATTTTGCTTGGTTGTGAACGTAGCTGGGCTCCCACATCTGATCACGCTTGATCATCGCATTCAGGATCAA
>JAYTBF010000324.1:0-7338 GCA_043737175.1 Burkholderiales bacterium | reverse complement strand
AGGTATTCCACATTGAGCTCGACAAGTTCAGCTCTGTGCGATTCGATATTGGCGGCGATGAATTCGTGTTTGGCAAGCATAACTTTTTGACGGTCTGGGCATTAAAAGTAGAGAGTGGCCGCGATTATCGAATTTCAAATCGCCTAGTTAGCCAAGCCGCGGGAACAGTCGGTATTGGCCGCAACCGTTTTTTGTGGTCACGAGCACCTCCCCCGGCAACATCGGCGGCTGCGATTGCGCAAACGCAGGCATTGCGCTCAAGCAAAAGTAGGCGACGAGAGCGCTGACTAGATTCGTATGATTCCAGCTTACCATTTGAGTAGCTCGCAGGTATATGTACCGCCCGCAGCGTTTTTGTTCCAACCACCGCCATCTCTCCCTCGACAAGCGCCCCACTTAATCGATGCTTCGTTGTCCATGACGGGCCAGCCTTTCCCGGCGCTGACTGTCCAGGTGCCCCCGCTACCGCATCGACCGTCAGGCTTGGGGAAGCACCAGAAAATCTCCACCGTGCTGTCACACTCGTTGCGGAAATTAAAATTGCCGCTGATACGTGCCTTCGTCGAAGCGCTTGTTTGGACCATCTTCACACAACGTTTTGCGTCAGCAGCTGGGTTGTGGACTTTGCGCGTCCTTGACGAGTCTCTCTCGCCACTTGCGCTGGCGCCGCCATTGCTAGGGCCGCTTGCGCCAGCCGATGGGGTTGCCGCGCCACTCGCCGCAGCGTTGGCCTGGCGCTTCAGTTCCAATTCTTTACGCCGCTCTTCGGTGCGTTGCTGCTGCTCTTGTTGTTGTTTAGCTTCCGCCTGCCGACGTTGCTCCTCTGCGCGTTGCCGCTGTTCTTGTTGTTGTTTAGCTTCTGCCTGCCGACGTTGCTCCTCTGCGCGTTGCCGCTGTTCTTGTTGTTGTCTGGCTTCTGCCTGCCGACGTTGTTCATCTGCGCGTCGCTGCTGTTCTTGACGTTGTCTGGCTTCTGCCTGCCGACGTTGTTCATCTGCGCGTCGCTGCTGTTCTTGACGTTGACGTTCCGCATTTCCAGATTGCGCTATCGCAGTGGTCGATGCCATGCTAATGACAAATACGGCAATGATGGCGCTTTTGAACACTAATCTCATGAGTCCCCCATTTTTTTAGTTATACCCACAAAATTTCAATCTTCCACGACCTGGGCAGTAAACACCACGCCCAAGCGGCCTGTCAATTGGGGCCGCAAAAATTACCCCATTGGATCAACTTGCGAAAACCATGGGTGGGGGTCACATTGTTTTTCATTCGATTCAGTGGATCAATGTATGAAATCAGAGCGGCGTCGGGAGCCGCCGCTCCTGGCCGAAAAACACGCTTTCCCTTGCAGCTCACACTGGAACAAAATCGGGCAATTTCAGCGCCCTTTGATCGAATGTTGCCGTTGCTCGACATCCGAGTCTGCGGTTTCTTGCGCTGATGAGGCAGTCGGCGAATTCTGCATTGCTATCTCTCCAAATAAACAGCGCCTCTTCGAGCGAAGGCTCATCTTCAATCTGGATGTCGCCGGCGTCCAGCAGTCGCGAGAGCACTTCAATGGTTTCTTCCTTCGTGACTTCATATCGACTACGAAGCACCCATTCCGTTTCCATCAAAACCAGCTGGTTCACAAAAACAAAACCACTCGTTGATACTTCGCGCTTGATAAGCCTGCGCGCCTTTTCAAATTGCGCTTCATCGTCGCGCACGAGGAAGCGGACGAGCACATTGGTGTCAATGCCAAGCATCACCGCGAGAGTTGCTCAACCGGAATCGGTTTGCGTCCCTTCTTATGCAGGCTGCCAGCGACCTCAGAAATACTCTTGCGTTTCACACGCATTATCACGGTCGCATCTGGCATCAGTGTGAAGGTCATCCGATCCCCCGCTTTCATTCCCAAGCTAGCCCTAATCTCTTTGGGAATGGTTGTCTGTCCTTTACTCGTCAACGTAGCGTCTGTTGTCATCATTAACTCCAAATTTCCTTACATAGTTAATTATAGTAAGGAATTGAGGGCGCGGCAACCAATGAAACTGCAATAGCGCGACTTGACTCAAGAACTAGGTGGAAAGCGATCGGGAATGCCCGCTTGTATGGTTGCGCCGAACCCATCAAAAACCGGGGAAGCGCCATATTGCATGGTCCGACACACCAAACGTTTCGATCAACCGTCATTAACAATCACAAACTCCTTTATTCACGGGTTGTTTCAGCCAATTTAGCCTCGAAACGATCGTCAATAATAGACTTCTAATTTCATTCCTGCATCATTTTCCAGAACTGATATTTCAGGGTCGCAGCGCAGCCGATGATCATCGCGGCGAGCGCGAGGAATGAGCCGACCGCCAGCGTCGACAATCCCGACACCCCCTGGCCAATGGTGCAGCCCATGGCCAACACACCACCGGCCCCCATCAGGGTCGCGCCAACGAGGTGATTGCGGGTGTCGTCGATATTCACAAATCCCTCCCAACGAAACCGCTTAAACACGATTGAGTAGACAAACGAACCGAGAATCAAACCAACAGTCGCGGCAATTCCAAAGGTCACCAGCAACGACTTGTCACTCCATAACATCAGCAGCTCTAATGAATAACCAATGGGTGCCACAAAGGACAGGGATTCGGCTGCCCGGCTGTTGGTGCCAAAAAACATCATTTCCAAGGTGTCGTGATTTTCGCCAAAACCAATATGTGCCGTGATGTACCAGCCCGCCACCACGGCCAGACCGTAGCCCAGCCCACCTAACCAGCCGTCGATCGCATGGCGAAATTCTTTGCTCTTCAAAACCCAAACCAACATGGCACCGGCAACAACGGTTGCAACACCAATCTGTGCGCCCTTTTTGCTCACGCCCAACATGGCCGCAAAAATCGAACCAAATTCTTGTGTGGCCACACCATGGGCGGCAAGATCGACCGCCACCCTGTCAATCGATGCCACCCGCCATACGGCAAACAGGCCCTTCATGGTCATGTATGCCGCCACGCCTAAAAACACAAAGACGACAATGGACTTGATATTGCCACCACCAATTCGCACCAAGGTACGGCTGCCACAGCCGGACGCCAGCGTCATGCCGATGCCAAACATCACGCCGCCAACCAAGTAGGAAAGCCAGGTGACATTGGGTCGGGTATAAAACGATTTGGAAAGATCAATGGCCCCCAGCGCATAAAGGACTTGTGCGCCGATGATGGCCACCGCCATCGCCAGCACCCACATGCGCATACGCGACCAATCATTCATATTGACAATATCGGATACCGCGCCGAGGGTGCAAAACTGTGTGCGCGCGGAAATGGCGCCGAGCACAAAAGCCACGGCAAACGAGAGCCAGGCGACCGTGGCGGCGAGATTGGTTGGGGTGGTATCCATTAGGTGATTTTACGCATTTCAACGCTTGTCGGTAGGTTCGTCTGAATCGCGTCAGTGGGGACGGATTTTGTTGGTCAAGGCCGTCAGGCATGGCCACCGGTCATGGCCAACATGCAAGAACGGGCAGCCTTACAGCGCGTATCGTGTTGGATCGCTCAGTCCGGCAGCAATAAAACCTTCGCGGCGCAGTCGACACGAGTCACAGACACCGCAGGCGCGGCCATGTTTATCGGCCTGATAACACGACACCGTCATGGCGTAGTCGACACCCAGCCGTGTGCCCTCTTTGACGATGTCGGCTTTGGTCATATGAATAATCGGTGTATGAATGGTCAGCGCATCGCCGCCATCACCACCTGCACCCGCTTCCACCCCAGCCTTGGTTGCCAGGCGCGCCATGGTTTGAAACGCCGCGACGTATTCCGGACGGCAATCCGGGTAACCGGAATAATCGACTGCGTTCATGCCGGCAAAAATATTCGGTGCCTGCAGGGTTTCCGCCCACGCCATCGCAACAGAAAGAAAAATAGTATTGCGGGCCGGCACATAGGTGACAGGTATGCCGGGTTCAGAACGGGTCGGCAGATCAATCGAGTTGTCGGTGAGCGCCGAGCCGCCCCAGGCGGTCAAATCAAATTGCAAGGTACGATGCTGCGTCGCGCCCTGCGCTTTGGCAACATGCGCGGCGGCGTCAAGTTCGGTCTTGTGGCGTTGTCCATAGTCAAACGACAGCGCATAAGTTTCATAACCACGCTCACGCGCAATCGCCAGCACGGTGGCCGAATCGAGCCCGCCGGACAGCAGCACCACCGCCCGTTTTACTTTTTGTTCAGACGCCACGCGTTTCGCCCCAAATCACCTTATGCAATTGCACCTGCGCGCGCACCGCCAAACGATCCCGCAAAATCCACGCCGCCAATAACGCGATGTCCAGTTGCCCAAACGACGGTGAAAACAACACCGGACAAATATTGTTCAGACCTTTTTCCGCCAAAATTTTCCGGGACCAGTGGTAGTCCGCCTCAGAGGTAATCACGAACTTTATTTCGTCACGAACATTCAGGTGCGCAAAATTTTCCCAACGGTTTTTACTGTCCTCGCCCGACCCCGGCGTTTTAATATCAACTATGCGCGAGACACGCGAATCCACTGCGGCCACGTCAATGGCACCACTGGTTTCCAAGGAAACCGAATAACCCTCGTCACAAAGCCGCGTCAATAACGAAAGGCAACTTTTTTGCGCGAGCGGCTCGCCGCCCGTGACACAAATGTACTTGGCTTGGTAACCGGCCACCTCTTGCAACACGTCATCAATAGTGCGGGTCTTGCCCTGATGAAACGCGTACGCCGTATCACAGTAGTGACAACGCAGCGGGCAACCGGTCAAACGCACAAAAACGGTCGGCAACCCCACCCGGGAGGATTCACCCTGCAATGAAAAAAATATTTCGTTGATGCGAATTTCGTTGCCGCGGGTGCGGACAAACTCACTTGGTTTGGCAAACGAGATGGCACGTGTTTCGCCGCCCATAGCCACTGCGGACACACCACTCTCTTCGGCGGCGCTGTTGCTTACAGCGGCGGGAATCTTGGTTTCAACATTCATCGTGCGACTCCCTAGCGGCGTAATCCGCTGAGTCGGGTGCGCGCCTTGGCGGCAGCGTCGGACTGCGGGTATTTGGCGATGATGTCTTCGTAACTGTTACGCGCCGAACCCGCATCGCCCATTTCCATTTGCGCACTGGCAATCACCAATAACGCATCGGGTGCTTTGCCGGAATCGGGGAATCGTTTGATCAACGACTCCTGAGTGGCGCGCGCCTCACGATAATCCTTCAAATTGAATTGTGCCAGCCCGATCCAGTAAACCGCGTTTGGCACCAACTGACTTTGCGAAAAATCCGTGATAAATGTTTGAAACGACTTCATTGCGGCGGAAAAATCACCACGCCGAAATGCCGCCGAACCGACGTCATAAGCACGATTTTCTTTGTCACGCGCCGCCGATTCACCGGCGGGTGTGGCTACCGACGATGCCGCTGCGGCAGTGGTTGCGGTGATTGCGGTGGTATTGCCTGCGCCACTTGCGCCGACAGCGTCGGCTAAAACCAGCCCGGCCGCGCTTGGGGTCACACTACTATTCACGCCGATAGATACACTACCAGTTGGTGCGACCCGCCCCCCCTCTAACGGCCGTAACCGTGCATCGATATCAAAATAAAAATCTTTCTGCCGCTTTTGTAACTGTTCATTTTGATTCGCCAACACTTCAATTTGCCCACGCAAACGTGCCAACTCATTATTCAGCGCCTCAATCTGATTCAGCAACTGAATAATGCCAAGCCCCTTGATTGACTCATCGAGCTTGATGAAGCGCGCTTCATTGTCCTTATTTTGTGTCTCAACTTTTTCAGCCAACAACCTGATGCTTTTACGCGCCTCGTCATCGTCGAACAATCCGGCGTGTGCACCGGCTGAAAAAAATACCGCCAGCGGCATCATCAAACATGCCGCAACTTTTCGGCCGCAAAGCCCGACCCGTCCGATTGGTCCCACCCGTCCGATTGGTCCGACAGTTTCCATGCAGCCAGACCGGTCCAAAATATTTTTCAATTTGATTCCCATCATTTCATCTTCTCTAACCTTGTCTGGCGCCACCGGCAAAATGCGGCTGGCGCCGGACAAGCAACGGTTTATTCGCCGTCGTAAACAATCTCGACGCGACGATTCTGGCTCCAGGCTGACTCGTCATTGCCCTGGGCGCGTGGTTTGTCTTCACCAAAACTGACGGTTTCCATACGCTCATTGCCGACACCCAACAAATTGGTTGCTTTGCGCACCGCGTCACCGCGTCGTTGGCCTAACGCCATGTTGTACTCACGTGAGCCACGCTCGTCCGCATGCCCTTCCAAACGAATGTTGCGGCCACGATTATCCGCAAGGTATTTGGCGTGCGCCTGTACAATCGCCTGGAATTCACTTTTTACCGTGTCCTTGTCGTAGTCAAAATAAATGATGCGCTTGGATAAAATATTGTTGGGGTCTTTTAATGGATTGACCGCGACCACTGCCGCAGGTTTTGTTGGCGTTGGTGTTGCCGTTGGCGCCGTCACGGCCGCGGTAGGCGTACGGGTTTCCACCGGCACTTCTTTGAGCGGCTCTTTGCTCGCACAGCCTGCGAGCGTGGCCACAACAACCGAAATCATTCCCAATAGCAATTTCTCATTCATTTTTTTGCTCCTTATTAGTCGGACAAAATTGTTACCCGCTACCAGTACAATAACGACCGATATCCCCTGGTCGCCAGTACCTTGCACCACGGCACCCTACACCATGGCACCTTACACCAAAATCTTCTGGCTGCAAAATTTATCGGGTTGATTACTTTGATGGACCGCTAGTCCAGTGCTTCATTCTGTTTGGATCTTATTAAAATACGTAACCACAGATAAACACAGATGAACACGGATAAAACCAGACAATCTAACTGTGTACATCTGTGTTTATCTGTGGTTAATGCCTTTTTTCACACAATTATTAAGTCTGATTCATTACGAAACACCATACTAAGACGCCGTCTTATTGACCGATCACCGGGCGGGTATACGGGCCCCAAGCTGGCTCTCGAACGTCGCCATTTTGCGACGTCAGCCGCTGTTTAATTCGACCATCCACCGACACCGAGCCCAAACTGCCGCGACCGGTCACTTTTGACTCAAACAAAATGGTGCGACCATTTGGCGAAAAACTCGGCGAGTCGTCGCGCGGCCCATCCGTCAGCACATTGATCAAGCCGGTTGCAAGCTCGATGGTGGCGATGCGTAATTTGCCGTCTTCTCGACTGACAAAGGCGACCAATTTGCCATCCGGGCTCATACGTGGCGTGGTGTTGTAACTACCCTCGAACGTCAATCGTTTCACCGCCCCGCCAGCTGCGGGGACCGAATATAGTTGCGG
>JAYTBF010000323.1:0-2994 GCA_043737175.1 Burkholderiales bacterium | reverse complement strand
GTGGAATCATGTCGTCTCTACCAGAGAAAATTGTCTGGGCTCATCGTGCAGCAGATACGAAGAATGTTTTGTCATGAAGGCGCGCAAAAAGGCAATGGACGCCGAGATGGTGGTGGTCAATCACCATTTGTTTTTTGCCGATCTGGTGTTGAAGGACGACGGCGCACAGGATTTATTGCCGGCGTGTAATACGGTCATTTTTGACGAGGCGCACCAGTTGCCGTCCACCGCCACCATGTTTTTTGGTGAGTCGGTGTCGACCTCACAACTGATTGAGCTCGCGCGCGACACGCGATTGATGGGTATTCAGCACGCGGCCGACTTCAAAGATTTGCAGGAAGGTGCGGGCGCCTTGGATTTGGCGGCACGTGATTTACGTTTGTCGGTGTCGGAAGATTTTGCCAAGCTGCCCGGGCAGGCCGTCACTTCGCGCGATGGATTTGCCGAGGCCTATGCCGATGCCCAACAGGCGTTGGCGGAATTACGCGCGCTGCTGGAGAGTCAGTCTGATCGTGCCCAAGAGCTTGCCAATTGTATGGAGCGCGCCGATGAATATGCGCAACGCATGGCGAGCTGGCAGGACAAATCGATTGAAGGTTATGTGCGCTGGGCGGAAGCGTTTTCACAATCGCTCGCGTTTCATTTGACGCCGTTGTCGATCGCCAATATTTTTAATAAGCAGGTGTTTGGTCAAAAACGCGCGTGGATTTTTACCTCGGCCACCCTCGCGGTGAAAGGGGACTTCGGTCACTACCAAACTGAGATGGGGCTGTTGGATTTAGGTGAATCGTCAGCCGACGATGTTGACGACGCCTTTAATGAAAGAGCCGCTAAGATCGAGACCGCATTTTGGCCGTCGCCGTTTAATTTCCAAAATCAGGCACTGTTGTATTTGCCGGAAAATTTGCCACCGCCGAATACACCCAAACATACTGAAGCAATTGTTGATACGGCGTTGCCGTTGATTGAAGCGGCCGGTGGCCGTACCTTTTTGTTGTTTACCTCACTCAAGGCCATGGATCGCGCCTATGAGATGCTCAAGGAAAAATTCGCAGCGCGTGGGTTGGATTACCCGTTGATGGTGCAGGGTGAGGGCACCCGCACGGAATTACTCGAACGCTTTCGCAAACTCGGCAACGCGGTGTTGGTGGCCAGCCAGTCGTTCTGGGAGGGCGTTGACGTCAAGGGTAATGCTTTATCGGTGGTGGTGATTGATAAATTGCCGTTTGCGGCACCGGATGACCCGGTGTTGGCAGCGCGTATCGCCGCAATTGACGCGGCCGGGGGCAATGCGTTTATGCATTACCAGGTGCCGCACGCCGCTATCACCTTAAAGCAGGGCGCGGGACGGCTGATTCGGGATGAAAGTGACCGCGGCGTGTTGATGATTGGCGACAATCGACTGGTCGACAAGCCGTACGGCAAACGTATTTGGCAAAGCCTGCCACCGATGAAACGCACGCGTGATGCGGCCGAAGCGGCAGCGTTTTTTGCGGTTGCCGTGGGCGAAGACCAGATGGTGGCAAGTGATGCGGCGTCAGAGCTGGGTTAACGGTACCGTTACCGACTCACGTTCCGTTAAGTATTTTCGTATTTGGTCACGGCGCTCCATTGCGATCAGGCCAGACGTGTATCGAAAATGCCAAATTGTCGACATTTCCAGATTGACGTGTATAGAAAACTTGATTTTCTATACATGTTCGTCGACAAGACTGACGAATATCGTCACATTTTATTGGCGTGCCAACCAAAGGTTGTACTCAATGCCAGCGTCACTATCGACGTAACCCTCAGTTATTTTTCTTCAAGTCTGTGTGGTAATAATGGTTGACCAATTATATCGTTTTGATATAATTCAAGCATGCACATCATTTCCATCAAGATGCTTCGGGAGTTCTGGCAAAAGCATCCCGAGTCAGAAAAGGTGCTGCGTGAATGGCACTTGATTGTTGAGCATACTGATTTCAAGAGTTTTAACCACATCCGCGAAACATTCAATTCCGCCGACTACGTTCCGCCCTATACCGTTTTTGATTTTGGCGGCAATAACTATCGGGTCGTGGTCATCGTACGATATAGATTCAAAAAGGTGTTTGTGCACAAGGTGCTGACCCATCGGCAATACGACGATTGGAACAAGCTATATCAGAAAGGCGAGGTGTAATCATGCGGGCAAGCAATACACAATTCGATATCCACGCCATCCAAAGTTCTTGGCAGGCTTTTAACACCATGGCGCATTTGCACCCAATCCACAATCACGCCGATTACGATCGCATGACTGCCCTGATGAATTCCTTACTGGACGCAACTGGGGATGACGAAGATCACCCGTTGTCTGGATTGTTGGAATTGGTGGCGGATCTGGTTTCAAAGTACGAACAAGAACACTACGCCATCGAGCCAGCAGAACCGAACGAGGCACTGCGATTCTTGATGGAGGCGCGCGGCTTAAAACAGGAGGACTTATCGGCCATTGTCCCGCAAAGCAACCTGTCGGCAATTCTTGCCGGGAAACGAAAAATTAGCGCGACGCTGGCGGGCAAGTTGGGGAAATTCTTCGGCATTAGTCCGGCGGTTTTTATTCCTGTTTAGGCTCAAAAAGTCAAGATGATTTGATACGTGAATCGCGGAAAAAAATGACGCGACCCTGATTGATTGACATAATCTGCGGAAGATTAATTCGCACAACGACCAAGGCTGGTTAGCCAAAGTCTTGTCGCTACGGGTGTGTTCTTCGTTTTACTGGTCTGCTATTTCGCACCCCAGACTCTCTATGAACGAACAGGCCTTTCTTGGGATTACGGCCCGCATATGGTTGGTTTTGCCATCATGCATTCATGTAACCCCCGCAATCGTGGTTGATTATCAAGACTATCATTAGGAAAAATATCATGCGTATGCACAATCCCCCTCATCCCGGCGAAGTATTGCGCGACGGCGTTTTTACAGACTCAAAAATATCGGTGACTGACTTTGCCGCGCGTCTTGGCG
>JAYTBF010000322.1:0-7395 GCA_043737175.1 Burkholderiales bacterium | reverse complement strand
AACGACACGGCAACCTCCGAACTGGTGGTATCCGCTGTGATTTCCGCATCCGGACCACACGATTTAATGGACGCCGACACCTTGGCGGCGCAGACCTTGGCCGAGCTGCGCCAGTTCGCCCCAACGCTGCCGCCGCCGAGCTGGCAAAAAGTGATTCGCGAGAAATTCGCCACTTTTGCCTGCACGCCGGAGGCACCACGCCCCTCTCATCTCACCACCTCGCCGCGAATTTTTTTGGCTGGTGACGATGTGGCGAATCCACATCGAAACTATCCCGCAACCATCGAAGGCACGGTACGTAATGGACTTGCTGCCGCTGATGCCGCGCTAAAAATAATTCACTCCCAACCAGGCAGCCAAGATGTCTAATACTCCTTTTATTGGCGGCTTTGGCACGCTTGCCGCCGATTACCAACCAGCAGATGGCTGCCTGAAAGACCGGGTCATATTGGTCACGGGTGCCTCCGGCAGTATTGGCCGCGTCGCGGCAATGACTTTTGCGAAATACGGTGCCACGGTGATTTTGCACGGCAGAAAACAGTCCCGTCTCAACAGCGTTTATGATGCAATCGAGTCCGCCGGGTTGCCAACGCCCGCCAATATCGTCTTGGATTTTTTGACTGCCACCGAAGTCGAATACCAAGGCATGGCAGAAACAATTTTTGCCAGCTTTAAGCGGCTCGATGGAATTTTTCACGCCGCCAGTCATATGGAGCCACTGACCCCGCTTTCCCTGCAAAACCTTACATCCTGGAACGCCCATTTTGCGGTGAATGTGCTGGCACCGGTATCGCTGACGAGGGTATGTTTACCCATGCTCAAACGCGCACCAGGCAAAAACGGCAACGTGGTTTTTTTGTCGGAAACACACGCCATTGAACCAAAAGCATATTGGGGCGCATTTGCCACCACCAAAGCGATGTTAAGCAGTATGACCACCATATGGAACGATGAACTGCAACACGAATCATCACTGCGAATGCGCGTATTGGTGCCCGGCCCTATTGCGTCACATATGCGCGCAATGAGTCACCCCGGCGAATTACCAAGCGAGGTGGCATCAATCGGCTCTTTGATTCCACACTTGATGTATCTCATCAGTGGTGATGCCCCGCTCGATGCGCCACTGATCTACAAAAAATAAACCCCCTCCCGCGATTCGGGGATAGGCAACAATTCAAAATTCGAAATCAGAATGGCGGCACGCGTTTTGGTGCGGCATATTGTCAATAACGAATCATTCTGCAAAAGCCAGCAAATCCTTGTATTGCCTTATATGTTTGCCGGATTATTGGGTAAACTAAGGACAACGCTGGATCGCGCCCGTATTCCATAACTGAAATATTGTTTCTATTTACAGATTGCGACCACTCAATGCCTTACGCACACAGGTACTAAATATGTTCGTTTTGTTGGTCGCCACATTTCTGTTGGGCAATTTTGCCACCCCATTCGCCGCATTGGCAGGCGATGGCGCAGTCATGGATGGCAATCGAAATTCTCTGAAGAGGAATGCATGAGCGCGTCGATGGATCAGGGTAACCGCACCTTTATAGGCAGTGTGGTATTTGTCGATATTGTCGGATACTCAAAAAAATCTGTCTCTGATCAAATCACGATGAAGGACCGGTTTACGGCCCTGTTGTCGAACGCTTTGACAGACGTCGCCCTTGATCAGCGCATCATCCTCGACACCGGTGACGGTGCGGCATTGAGTTTTATCGGTGACCCGGAGGACGCCTTATTTGTCGGCATGAACATTCGCGACCTGCTCAAGCAGCAATCTCCTGACGCGGCTGAGCCGACCGATCAATCCACTTCGTCCGGCAGCGATTTATTTTTGCGTATCGGCATTAACCTCGGCCCCATCAAATTGGTTCGTGACATTAACGGTCATCCCAACATTGTTGGTGACGGCATCAATGTCGCACAACGTATCATGAGTTTTGCGCGGCCCGGTCAGGTAGTGGTGTCACGTTCATTTTATGACGTGGTATCGGTCATCTCGGATGAGTATGCGCAATTGTTCAAATACGATGGCTCACGGACGGACAAACATGTTCGCGAGCATGAAATTTATGTTGTTGGCGATTCCGCTGCCGCCTTTAATCACGCCCGCTCCGGTATGGCTGACCGCGCCGCGGCCACCAACCCACGCAGCAAACCTGCGACAGCCGGCAACCGCAAAAAAGAAAAACCGACCAAGACTACCGGAGTTGCATCCGCGCAGCACGACGATAGCGGCGAGGCACTGCCATTTTTGCAAGACAAGAAAAAACTTTCCATTGCCGGCGGGACATTGGCTGCTGTGGTGATCGCGCTGGCGATTACGTTGGCGGTAAAAAAACCGGCGACGGTTGAGCCAAATAATCCACTGATTGCGGATTCCAACGCGGCATCCAACATAGCCCTTACCAATCCTGCGGCGGGTGGTGGCTCCGTTGCTGCCGCCAAACCATCGGATCAGATAACATCGTCCGACAAACCGGCATCAACGACCGCCGCAACTGCGGTGCCGGTAGTGGCCGCGTCGCCTTCGCCGCATAAATCCGCCGGGCAAACAGAGCCGAATCCAGACCCCGCAAAGGTCGATGCACCAAAGGTGGCAATCGCCCAAGGCACCTTGAGTTTCGCCATCCAGCCGTGGGGAGAGGTGTTGGTGAATGGCAAATCGATCGGTACCTCGCCACCCATCAAGCAGTACAAACTTTCTGCTGGAAAACATAAGATTGAAGTACGCAATTCAACATTCACACCGCTGGTGACCACCATCGAGGTGAAACCAAAAGAAGACCAGACGATTCGCCACCAATTTAAATAATTGAGGCCAATATGCAGAATGTATCCCCAGCCAATTCGTTTTCTATGCAGCTCGTGAAGCTGCCTTTGTTGCTGGCCGTTGCCGCCACGATGATATTCGCGGGGTGCGCCGTACCGCCAACCGCCACATCCGGCCCCACACCGGAAGACAGCGCCAAACAACAACGCCTGGAACGTGCAAACAATAATATTAACGATGGCCTGAAAGCCTACGACGCCGGCGCATACGACGATGCGATGCGAAATTTTTTGTTGGCGCTCGACAGCAAGTTGCTGACCCAGCCGCAGCAATTGAATGCACGCAAACACATGGCGTTTATCTATTGCGTATCCAATCGTGAGGCGAATTGCCGCGAAGAGTTTGAAAGGTTGCTTGGCATTGACGGGAAATTTGAACTGTCACCCGCCGAGGCAGGACACCCGGTATGGGGTCCGGTATTTCGCAACGTCAAAAATGAAGCTGAATCGCGGCGCAGTGGTCGCGCTTTTTTCGCACCCGCAGTCAAGGCACCAACAGCCGGTGAAAAATTAATGACTGATGCCATGACCGCCTACGACGCTGCCGATTACAATAAATCGGTAAAGGGTTTTCAGGACGCATTAAAAGAAACCCTGTCCAGCGACAATCAACTCAAAGCGCGCAAATTCACCGCCTTCAGTTATTGTTTAAGCAATCGCATGACGCAGTGCCAACAGGAGTTTGAAAAGATTTTGCAGTCACAACCGGATTTCGACCTCGCTGCTGCCGAGGCCGGCCATCCGTCGTGGGGGCCATCGTTTCGCCGCGCCAAAGCACGCGTCAAAGCAACCGTCGTCAAGCCGGTTGCCCCCGTCAAAAAATAAAACTCTATATTTCCATTTGCATAATGATTGAAACGCTCGGACGCTACAAGATACTCTCGATCATCGGCCAGGGTGCCATGGGCATCGTCTATAAGGCCATCGACCCTGCCATCGACCGGACGGTCGCCATCAAGACCGTCAACCTGACGCTGAACAATGATGATCTGGCCGAGTACGAGGCGCGCTTTCAGCAGGAAATCAAAGCTGCCGGCCGCCTCAATCACCCGAACATTGTGACCATTTTTGACGTCGGTAAAAATGATGCGGTTGCCTATATGGCAATGGAATTGTTGGATGGAAAAGAACTCAAGGACATTTTGCAAGATACCGGCCGGCCAAAAGTTATTGATACCGTTGACTGGATTGGACAGATTGCCAGCGGCCTGGCGATGGCGCACGAACACGACATCATTCATCGCGACGTCAAACCCTCCAACATCATGATTGTTAAAGGTGGGTACGCCAAAATCACCGATTTTGGCATCGCCCGCATGACCGCGTCGGCCGTTAAAACCATGACCGGATTGATTCTTGGTTCGCCGCGTTATATGTCCCCCGAGCAAGTGATTGGCAAGAATCTTGATCATCGCACCGATATCTTTTCGCTCGGCGTGGTGCTGTACGAAGCATTAACCTTGCTGCCGGCGTTTGATGGTGATAACGTGAACGCCATCATGTATGCGACCGTGAACCACTCGCCCAATCCACCATCGGCGCTCAATACCGACGTGCCGACCATGCTTGACCTGATCGTTGCCAAGGCACTGGCAAAAGCGGTTGATGAGCGGTACCAGTCGATGCGAGAATTTGCACAGGATTTGGCTGAAGTCAAACGCATGATTGCTTCGGCCAAACCTGCCAGTCGGGTGATTGCCAACGACATCCCGACGCAGACAAAATTAACCGCGGCGGACGCACTCGGTGCGGGTGTCGGTCGATTTAAAAAAACCGAGGACGAAGTCCCGGTTGCGCCACTCACCCTGGCAAAAAAATTCGACTCGTTTGACGCCACCATGAAGCTCGCGTCAATGACCCAACAATCGGAAATGTTTTCAAAATACATCTCCGAAACAAAAAAAATGCGCGCCTATTCGGGGGACGTTCCCGCTTCACTATCTGGAAAATCCGGCATACAGCCCAGCCTCACGCCCGGCCGCCCGATCGACACTGCAACGGTACCCATCGCCCAGCTCGAGGAAATGGAACTCGCTGCGCACGCCTACGCGGCCAAGCAGGCAAAAGAGGCCGAAACGGCATCGGCCGCCAACGGTCGGGCCGATATTGATCTGACGGACGAAATTGATCGCAGTAAATTAACAAAATCCGCCCCCCCCGCGAGCCCCGCCGCCACCGTTAGAACACCATCACAAATGCCACCGCCGCCGCCCAACCCCATGTTACTTTTGGTGGTTGTTGGCACGCTGGCTGCGGCCGCCATTGGCTTGCTGATCACCCTATTGGTCCGGTAACCGACCAATCCCTGGCGCAAAACCTTGCGTCTTCCTGATGTTTCCCGTCAATTGACCAGCAGATCACTTATGAACTTTGCGCCACGTCGTATCGCCACCGTTTTACTTTATCTGGGCACCGTGCCGTTTGTGGTCTGTGTGTTGTTTTTGTTATTTGGCAAAATGGTAGGGCTGGGTCTATATCGTCCGCTCGCCGCCCAGGCCATCATCAGTTATGCCGCGATTGTGGTGTCATTTTTGGGCGGCATTCAATGGGGCATCGGCCTGTCTACAATAGATCAGCAGCCGCAAACCGCGCGTTCCATGTTTCTGTTATCCATTGTGCCGAGTTTGCTGGCGTGGGCCATGTTGTTTTTACCGGTTTCAACCTCGCGCATTGTTGTCGCCATTTTTCTGGTTGGTTTTGTCTGGATTATTGATGCCCTGCTGCATTTGCAAAAAGTGATCCCGGACTGGTTCTTTCGACTGCGCTCGATTATTTCCTGCGTGATTCTCGGCGCGCTGATCGCCGCACTCGTTGCAGGCTGACCAAATTTCGGCAATCTTGCCAGATGAGCGCCATCGACTGATCGATGCACTGCGCGGCTTCGCCCTGCTCGGCATTTTGCTGGTCAATATCCAGGGTTTCAGTTGGGGCGTGACCGCACCGCCGATGGGATTGTTGTGGGACGACGCCGGCACACTGGATGAAGCGACCGTGACACTCACCTCCTTGCTGCTTGCGCACAAGATATATCCAATTTTTTGTTTTTGTTTCGGCTACGGTTTTGCCGTCATGGCGCAACGCTGGCGGCGCGCCGGGCTCAACACCGCCGGGATTGCAGCACGTTACCAGCGGCGCTTGCAATTTCTGCTGGCAATCGGACTGATACATGGGAGCGTCATCTGGTTTGGCGACATCCTGGCGGGTTATGCGCTGGCCGGATTCCTGCTGACTATTCACCTTGGCCTGGGCCCGCGATCCTTGTTGAAACCGTTGAGATTCTGGGGCCGGGTGCTGCTGGCTTTCGGCCTGATCAACGTGTTGGCAGCGATGAGTATCACCCCGCGGCCGGTCACCGACACCGAGGTGGGGGAAATGCTCGACCGATTCATGATTTACAGCACCGGCGGCTACCTCGACACCATCACCACCCGGTTGGGTGACGTTGCGCAGTTGTTGGCGGCTTGGCTGTTTTTGTTTCCCCACGTGGTGTTTATTTTTTTGCTGGGTTCCCTCGTTGCCCAACTCGGCTGGTTAAAGGCACCGGAGCGTCATATCCAAAAATGGCGACGCATATTTTTCTGCTCACTGGCGGTCGGCCTGCCGTTTTCCATTGGCCTGGCGGCAAACAGCGTGGCTACGGCCAGTGATCCAACACTGCTGCCCAATACCTGGGCGTTGATTTGCCTCATGTTTGCGCCCCTGCTGGCTCCCGCCTACATCGCTGCGCTGGCACTCGGCTCACTCACCCCGTTGGGCGGCAAACTCATCACGCTACTCGCCCCGATGGGCCGCATGGCGCTGACCAATTACCTCATGCAATCGGTGTTGATGTCGCTGTTGTTGAACGGTTACGGCCTGGGCCTCGCCGATCGCGGCCAGTTTGTGATTGCCCTGATGGCAATCGGCATTTTTGTCGCGCAACTCATTTTCAGCCATTTGTATCTGCGTTATCACGCGCAAGGACCGATGGAAGCGTGGTGGCGGCGGCACACTTATAACGACAAAGTGCAATAACAACGCGGCTTTTCAGGAAAAAACAATTGGAATCGCGCTCCAATAAAGGACTATTGTTTTAATCGCCCAACGCCGCACTGACAATCTTCATTGACCGGAATGTCCTGCAAATATGCCCGCTCATGGCTGCATATCCTGCAAAAACTCCGACGTCGGCTCAACGCCCGTCACCAGCAAATGATCCCGCGCCCGCGTACACGCGACGTAGAGCAAGTGCCGTTCGGTCTCATACACTTCCCGCAAATCCGAATCCTCGCCCACGGTTTCGATGCGTTCCTGAAGCGGGATAACCTCGTCATCACATGCCATCACCGCCACCGAGCGAAACTCCAGACCCTTCGCCAGATGCATGGTGCTGATCGAAACGAAATCGCTTACGGTCTCGACATGATCGTCAAGAATTCTGAACGGCAATCCGGCTTTCTCGACGGCGCTTCGCGCTCGTGCGATCTGGGCGGCAGATCGGACGAACACGCCGATCTCATGCGCAGCCACGCCGGAGCGAGTCTGTTCGGACAGCCAGCCAGCAACTGCCTCAATCTC
>JAYTBF010000321.1:0-7408 GCA_043737175.1 Burkholderiales bacterium | reverse complement strand
ATGGCATTGTTGCCTCGAAATTAATTTCAAAAAAAGCCGGCGAACGGGTGTCAAAAATGTCGGCGATTGTTGAAAAACCAAAACCGGAAAATGCACCTTCCACGTTGAGTGTGGTCGGCCGTTATATTCTGACCCCGGCAATTTTTCGGGAACTCGAAAAAATTCAACAAGGCGTGGGCAAGGAGATTCAACTTACCGACGGTATTGCCTCCTTACTGAAAAAAGAAAGCGTGTTTGCCTACCAATTTGACGGGACACGTTATGATTGCGGCTCGAAACTTGGTTATTTGCAGGCGACCGTCGCGCTCGGCATGAAACACGCTGAAGTGGGCGGCGCATTTACCCGCCACCTGAAATTGATCAAAACGTAAATATAATTTGCTGCCTCGCCCGTGGCATGACTATCATCAAATAATAACGATCAGCAGCTGTTGGCAACCTATCCACTCTTTTTAAAACCAGACCAAATCATGACACTCGACGAAGCCAATGCCATCACCGCCAATTCAGATTTATTGTTTAACAAGGCCGAGGTGGATGCCGCCACCTCGCGCATGGCCGTGGAAATCAGCCGCGATTTTCAGGATCGTTACCCGTTGATTCTTTCGGTGATGGGTGGCGCGGTGGTGTTCACCGGCCAATTGTTGCCGCAACTTACCATCGCCTGCGACTTCGATATTGTGCAGGCATCACGTTATGGTAATGCCAAGGTCGGCTCGGAGCTGACGTGGCGGGTTGCGCCGCGCGACAATATCGCCGGCCGCCACGTGTTGATCCTTGACGACATTTTGGATGAGGGTATTACGTTGGCGGCAATTGTTGCCCTGGTGAAGCGCACCGGTGCATTAAGCGTGGCATGCGCGGTGTTTTGTGTGAAGGATTACGGCGATGAAATCAATGCAAAAAAGCCTTTAAAGGCGGACTACGTCGGTTTAACGGTGCCGAATCGCTTTGTATTCGGTTACGGCATGGACGTGTCTGGCGCGTGGCGAAATTTGGCCGAAATTCGCGCCATCACCGGCAAATAAATTTTTTGTTACCGGCGGCCGCGTGATCTGCGGGACAGGGCGTTAATTGGCAAACATCGCTTTGAGAGCGGGCCTTGCGGCAAAAACCCGTTGAACTGGCCGTCGAATATGGACCTTCGAACTGGAGTGTAAATTGTTAGCAATCATTGGTGGCACAGGTTTAACAAGTCTGCCCAATCTGGAAATAACCAGGCGGGAAGTGGTGCGCACGCCCTATGGCGATCCCTCTGGCCATTTGTCCTACGGTCACATTGGTCAGGCGGAAGTCATATTTCTGGCGCGACACGGCTACGGCCATACGTTGCCACCACATGCGGTCAACTATCGCGCCAACATCTGGGCGATGAAATCAGTCGGTGTTACCCGTGTGTTGGCGGTGAATGCAGTGGGTGGTGTGGCTGCCAACATGGGGCCGGGAATGTTGTGTGTGCCGGACCAAATCATTGATTACACTTACGCACGCAAACATACCTTTTTTGACAGCGATGCGCCAGTAACGCATATCGATTTTACCGAGCCATTTTGCAATCGTGCGCGCTTGTTATTGTTGGCGGCGGGTCAGGCGGCGTCGATTGAAGTGGTTGAAGGCGGCACCATTGGTGTCACCCAAGGCCCGCGCCTGGAAACCCGTGCTGAAGTATTGCGATTGGCAAATGACGGCTGCACCATGATTGGTATGACCACCATGCCGGAGTCGGCACTGGCGCGCGAGCAGGGCTTGTCGTATGCAACACTAGCGTTATCGATGAATCATGCCGCCGGTCTCGGCTCGTCTGTCAAACGAATCAAACTCGAAGATGCGGAGATCGTGCTGAAGGGGGGCATGGAGCGTGTGAAGTTAATATTGGCGCATGCCCTGACCTTGCATGCAGCCATGCCGGCGTCTGTGCGCGGCTGGAATTAGACACGGACTTGATGAAAGAAAATATGGCCGTTCAACCGATTTTAAAAATGGGTACACCGTCGCTCATGCAAAAGTCCACTTCGTGGCCGGAAGATCAATTTTCCTCACCGGCACTATTTGAGTTGTTGCACGATATGCACGACAGCATGATCGCCGCCAAAGGTGCAGGGCTGGCTGCGCCGCAGATTGGCAGGAATGTGCGTGTGGTGATCTTTGAGGTGAAAGAGAATCCGCGTTATCCGGGTGTGTCGGTTCCGTATACGGTGTTGATTAATCCGACAGTCAGCGCCCAATCTGAGCGCACCGAAGAGGGCTGGGAAGGTTGCCTTTCGGTGCCCGGTATGCGTGGTCTGGTCACGCGGGCGGCGGAGGTTCGTTATACCGGCTTTGATGAGCGGGGCAACAAGATTGATCGTACTGTTGATGGTTTCCACGCCCGGGTGGTGCAACACGAATTTGACCATCTTGATGGAATTTTGTACCCAATGCGTATGACCGATATGTCAAAATTTGGTTATACAGAAATTTTGTTTCCGAATCTGGACCCCGATTCCGACGATTAAAGGAAAAATCATGACCGAACCCAATCCTTATTTGAGCGACTCCGCAAATGTGATTCCAGCCAACACCGAACGCGATCTTTCATCGGCTAAAACAACGTTGCAGGTTCTTTACATCATGCACGGCATCGCTCCATTTACGTTGTGGATTCTGGCGGTGGTGGCGATGGTGATCGGCGCCGTGCAGCGCGATGACGCGCGCGGCACCTGGCTGGACACCCATTACAGTTGGCTGGCACGTACTTTTTGGTACGGTTTGTTATGGTGGGTAGTGGCGTGGGGCGTATTCTGGGTGTTGGGATTGCTGACACTTGGAATCGGCATGTTTGTCCTTTGGGTTTTCCCCGTCACCGTTTTCATCTGGTATTTGTATCGGGTGATCTACGGCTGGATCAAGCTGAATGACAACCTGACTATTTCTTCCTAGTAGTTTGTCGAAAATCGATGTGAGCCAATGCATCTTGCAAAGTAATTGTTGTCTCGAACAGTCCTCCCCTTTGGAAAAGGGGAGTTAGAGGGGATTTTCTGTGTTTAACGCCAAGGTAACCGCTTAAATCCCCCTCAACCCCCCTTTTCCAAAGGGGGAAGCATCGGCTCCAGCACCTGTAGTTTGAACAGCATCAAATTGCAACAAACTGCTAGCCGGCGATTTCTGCCAATTTTGTCTTGAGGTTGTTGGCGAATTCCGGGTTGGCCAAGCTTTTGTGTTCAATCACAAACACGTCTTCGGCGCGGTTGCCCAACGTAGTCACCCGCGCGTCGTGAACACTGACACCCTGCTCATGCAGGGTTCGCGCCAGCGAAGACAATAAACCCGGTCGGTCGGCACAAATCACTGTCAGCTCAAAAAAAGCACGGTTACCCGAACTCGCAGGCTGCAGTGATATTTGTGGTGCCAGTGGAAAATGTTTGGCCTGCCTGGCCAATCGAGACGGGTTCCTTTCCAGCATGGCTGGTTTGCTGATCGCCAGAGTGAGATTGTGTTTAATTTGTGCCAACACGTCGCTGCTGGTACGGTGCTGGCGTGATCGCGGGACCACCAGAAACGTGTCGAGTGCGTAGCCGTTTTCAGTGGTGTAAATGCGCGCCGAGCCAATATCGAGCTGCATATGTTCGAATGCGCCGGTCATGCGCGCGAATAATCCGGATCGGTCACTTGCCATCACCAGCACTTCAAACAATTCGCCACACTCATCAAGGTGCTCATTTTTAGCGCCACGCACCTCTTTGACATAAATACGCGCGGTGTCAGGCGCAATATCGTCCTGGATGGTGCGGGCATGCCAGCAAAGATCGTCGACATCAAAGCGCTGAAAATAACGTTCGTTGACCACCGACCAGATGGCCGGTGGCCGATCGGTATCCAGTTTGATGAGCGTATCGCGTCGTTTAAATTCGAGCCATTGCGCATTGATTTCTTGTTCACTCGTTGAATCCTGCTCGACCCTGCCAGCGCGAATCAATCGTAAGGTTGACTCAAACAGTTCGGCGAGCAAGCGGTCTTTCCACGTGCTCCATACGTGCGGGCTGGTGCCACGAATGTCGGCAACCGTCAAAAGGTAAAGCGCAACCAATCGACGTTCAGTGCCCACCTTGGCGGCAAATTTAGCAATGACCTCGGGGTCGCCAAGATCCTGTTTTTGGGCGGTGGAAGACATCACCAAATGCATATCAACCAACCACGCCACCAATTCCCCGTCTTCGGCCGGTAACCCGAGCTGTTTCGAAAAACGGCGTGCGTCGTTCATGCCCAGCGCCGAGTGATCACCACCACGCCCTTTGGCGATGTCGTGAAACAGGCAGGCCAAATACAACAAATGAACACCCTTAAATTCGCGCGCCAACGAATGGCAAAAGGGAAATTCATGCGCGAAGCGGGGCAGCACCAAGCGGCGCATATTTCTGAGCACCATCAGGATATGTTCATCTACTGTGTAAACATGAAACAAGTCGTGCTGCATTTGGCCGACGATGCGACCAAAGGCGGGCAGAAACCGGCCGAGAATGCCATAACGGCTCATTCGTCGAAGTGAAAATGTCAGACGGTCACTGTTGAGAATTTGCAGGAACAATTGATTGACGGTCCGATCGGCGCGGTAAGTCGGACCAATGTGTGGCACTTCTCGCCACAGGGCGCGTAACGTTTCAGCGGAAAAAAATTCCGCTTCAGGTGTATGTTGCAGGGCCAAAAACGCCCGGAAAATCGCCGGTGGGTCGCGCTTGAAAATATTCGTGTCGATCGCGGCAATGCTGCCGTTGACCAACTCGAAATCGGCATCAATTTTTTTAACGGAATCACGATTTTTTTGCAGGATGCGTTCGCTCAGATTGGCGAGCAGGATCGAATTGATTTGCCAAATGATTTTGGCCGACAGGTAATAACGGCGCATCAATACTTCGGAGGCGCGTTTGGTATGGGTGGGCTTGAGTTTGAGTTGTTCGGCCAGCGCACTTTGATGGTCAAACACCAATCGGTCCTCACGACGCCCGGCGAGCAAATGCAGGCGGATGCGTAAATCAATCAGCACCCGTCGGTGTTTGGCAACCAAGGTGGCTTCCTCGGCGGTGATCAGGCCGTTTTCTTCCAAGGACGCCCAATCGTGACCAGACTTGGTCGGGATCGCCTTGTTTAACTGCGAAGCCCGCCAAATCCACAAGACGGTCTGCAAATCGCGCAGGCCGCCCGGGCTTTCTTTGATGTTGGGCTCAAGATTGAGGGCGACATCGTTGTGCCGGGCGTGGCGTCGACGCTGTTCGTCAATTTTTGCGGCAAGAAATCGCGGTACATCGCGCGCCTTGGTGAGGGCGGTTGATAATTGCTCGACCAGCTGTGGACTCCCCCAGACGAAGCGTGCCTCCAGTACGCTGGTGTCCACCGTGACGTCCTTGGCCGCCTCATCAACACATTCACTGATGGTGCGGACGGCAGTGCCCGGTTCCAAGCCAACGTCCCACATCAAGCTGACAAAAGCTTCAATGGAGGATTGACTGCTTGGATCGGTATTGATATCGGCAAGTGACGCCGGCAGCAGAATCAATACGTCAACATCCGAAGAAGGGAACAGGTAACCGCGACCGTAACCACCAACCGCCACCAGCGCGGCATCGGTCGGCAGGCCAATGTCATTGGCGATACGCCGAATGACGTCGTCGACCAGTGTCGTATAACCACGTAAAAACCGATCGGCCTGCGGGAGACTCAGGTAGGCTGCGGCCAGTCTGGCGCGTTCCATACCAAGCCAGTCACGAATGGTCTTGATATAGGCTAGTCGGGTGGTAGGGTCATGCATAGGACGTCAACGACCCGCGCACGCCATGGCCAATCCGCTACTGTAAATGTGCGGGTGCAGCCGGCGAGCCGGATGAGACCGTTAACACATCGTAGCCGGATTCGGTTACCAGAATGGTGTGTTCCCATTGTGCCGACAGACTATGATCGGCAGTGACAACTGTCCAGCCATCGCCCAGCATACGAATATCTTTTTTGCCGGCGTTGATCATGGGTTCGATGGTAAAAATCATGCCGGCCTTGAGTGGCATGCCCTGGCCCGGTCTGCCGTAATGAACAATTTGCGGCTCTTCGTGAAACTTGCGACCGATGCCATGCCCGCAAAATTCGCGCACCACACTAAAACTATTCGCTTCGGCGAACGATTGAATCGCATGGCCGATATCACCGATGGTGGCGCCAGGTTTGACGATTTTGATGCCGCGCCACATCGCCTCATAGGTGATTTCGCTGAGACGTTTGGCCTGAATCGACGGTTCGCCAATGGCAAACATGCGGCTGGTGTCACCGTGAAACCCTTCTTTGATGACGGTCACATCAATATTTACAACGTCGCCGTGTTTCAACACCTTGTCGCCGGGAATACCATGGCAGACCTGATGGTTGACCGAGGTGCAAATCGATGCCGGATAGGGTTTGTGGCCGGGTGGGGCGTAACCGAGCGTTGCTGGCACCGTTTTTTGCTGGTTGACCATGTAGTCGTGGCATAACTTGTCCAACGTGCCGGTGGTGACGCCGGCTTTTACGTAGGGGGTGATGTAGTCGAGCACTTCGGACGCAAGCCGCCCGGCAACACGCATTTTCGCGATTTCGGTTTCTGTTTTGACAACAACGTTCATACGGCCATTTCTCTAGGGCTGGTGGACAAACGCTGACCTTGCTGCACGGTTGTGGCGTCGGGATTGGATAACGTGGAAGTATAGCAGCCGTGGTGCCCGCTTTGGCGATTTGCAGTCGTATTAAGCGTGAAACTCTATATTCCGCGCCATTTTTCACGACTTTTTGTCTGAGAAGTGGCTTCCAGAAAGCCCTTTTAATTCTCGTTTTTTGTGGTACGGGGCGATGACTTCGCGTTCAATCCAGAACTTTAGTTTGCCGATTTCCGGATGGCGAATGCGTGAAATCACCCGAAGGACCGCGGTTTCGGAAAACGCCATGAGCCCGGCATGCTCAATTTTGCGGTAGTCAGCTTCGGAGTAGGTCAGGCGCATGGTCCGTTCTGGTTTTTTCCCGAGTATGTGCAAAACGTCGCAGTCACAAAACCACAGAGCGCCGTCGATTTCGAAGATTCGAACTTGTGCGCCTTGGAATTCGTAGTATTGACCCTGCCATGCGGCGTATGGCTGTTTTCGAGCAAAATTGAAGTAGTTTGCCAACAACTCAACGATGGGTGCAGCCAATAGTGCACCCCAGACCGGAACTGACAACATAAAGACGACCAGACCGCCCATTTTCCAGTAGGCAAGCCCGCTCAATGCAGAGGCAATGGCGATGCGGATGGCAAATGTGACGGCAAGGGGTAGTTTTGATGAATTCACATCAACTCTCGATGTCAGTGTGCATTTGGTTGTTACCAATCACGATCGCCAAGTGATGGTAATTCTTGCAGTTTTCGCTATTTTTCGTA
>JAYTBF010000320.1:0-7481 GCA_043737175.1 Burkholderiales bacterium | reverse complement strand
AAAACGACAGCGTGGATACCGGGCGATGGGCTATCGGATGGCAAATGAAAGCGGTGCAAATTGACGGAACCCCGCGCCGTTCCCCGCAATCCCGCACCTTTGTCTGCAATCTTGGGAGTCCACAACACGCTTGGTCAGCCGCCCGCCACCAACAAATACAAACGCCACCCAGCTTCATCGGGTGGCGTTTGTATTTGTTGAGTAAAGTCTGTGCGAAGTCCAACTGCCGGGACGCTGCCCGGGGACCGCTTTTCGGTTACCGCCCAAACAACCCCTTCAACTTATTCACCGTATCTTTAACTTCCTTGACCGGATCTGTGGCGGGCGGAGATTCAGGTGGCTTGGCGGGCGGTGTGGGTGCGGAGGGGTTGCCTGCGGATGCGGCCGGAGCGAGCTTGGTGGGCGCGGGGGTTGCGGCAGGGGTTGTAGGAGGTGCTGGCGTGGCCGCGGCAGCCGGCGCAGCGGTCGCCCCCGCCTTGGCTGCGCGCGCGGCGGCCTCCTCCTTGTAACGTTCGTCCTCCGCCAATTTATCCTGCTCCCTGGCTTTGGCCGTTATTTGTGTAATGGCATCATTTTGTTTTGCCATCAACGCATTCGACTCCTCCATCGAGGGGAGTTTGCCCGCAACCAAGGCCTCAAGTTTCGTTCTGTCAATGAGCTTCCTGAGAACGGCTAAATTTTCGGCTGTGAGGTCTGCATTGCGGCGGAACCTGGCAACCACGCGCACAATTTTATCGGTGGCCTGGGTGGTTTTGACATTGGCCGGTCCAAACACAATCCGCTCGGCACCGGCATCCGACACCTCGGCTTTGCCGTTGGCTTCGAGTGCCACATCGAACACCAATGTCCGATCTTGTTTTAAGGCATTCTCGTACTTGGCATAAACGGCACGGTCTTTGGCCCGATTTGCCACTGAATGGTCTTCGCGGATTTTGTAGGCTTTTCTCGAGGCATCCCTTGCCTGTTCGAATTTTGCTTTTGCCAGGTCACCATTTTTTTCGCGCTCAGCCGCGCGCGCGTCTTTGTTCAAATTGGTATTGTCAGCCTCTAGCGCGGCAACTTGCGCCTGCAAATCCGGCGGCAGGGTGCGCAATTCATCAAGCTCGCGGCGCATGGCAACATCGGCCGCGCGCTTTAGACGTTTTTGTTCGAGCGTCGGCGGGATGGTGTAGAGCACCGATGCGCTGATGGTGACCGGTTCATTTTTAAAATCCGGACAAAATTTGCCCGAGTGATAACGCTGTGTGGGTTTTTGCATGCCCCAGCCTTCGGGCGGTGGCAAAAACGCGGAATGCAAGGCGGCCGCGCCACGTTGAAACAACTCTTTTTGCGCAGGCGTGGCGTCGCGCTCCTTGGTTTCACATAAGTAGTCAGCGTAAGCCACTGCTGACCATGCCATCATCGCCAATGCCGCACAGGCTTGCCGGGTTCGGGTGATATTCATCATGCCTCCAAGGATAATGGTGCTGCAAGTCATCACATCATACGCACACACGGCGAAAAACTTCATCCCCCAATTGAGTGCTCGCGGCAAAATTGTTACGGATCATCCCGGATACGCACAAAGCTCGCAAACCGTGGCACGCCGTTTTTGGTGAAATCGCGGTAGGCGTAGGTAATGGTACTGCCGACCGGCGGGGGATTTTTGCGCGCGTGATCGGTAAAGCCTGTGCCGATTTTGAACACCACGCCTGCCGGGGTTTTGACCTCGAGCGCGCCCAGCATCCCCCGATATTTGCCCTGGCCGGGAATATGCGCGACCACCACCGCCTCGGTGTCGAGGTGTTTTTTCAATTTCAGTAACGCATTGCTGCGCCCCGTTACATAAGGCGCATCCGCCCGATGCAGCATCAGCCCTTCCCCGCCGCCTTTCACCACATCATTCAGCAGCAAATTAAGCGCCGCCCGGTCAGGCACACGCATTTGTTCGGCCACTTTCAGTTGCGGCCAATTGACCGCCGCCACCACCTGTTGCAGTCGTGCGATCCGTTCGCTGAACGACCCGACGCCATCGGGCTGCTCAAAAATCATGTAGGTGATTTTTTGCCATTCGGCATCAACTGGCAGCCTTTTACGTACTGCCCCAGACAGTAATTCAAATTTCTGCCGCCCCATCCACAATTCACCATCCAGTGGTGTGGCCGGTAATTTGGCAAGAAACCAGGCCGGCGCGTTGACCACATTGCCGCTGCGAAAGCGCATCACCTTGCCGTCCCAGATGGCACGTACCCCGTCGTATTTTTCGCTGACCAGATAAAGCGTCACATCAACGTCCGCGCTGAACACATTGGCCAGCAACACACTGTTGGGCGCAGGCAACGCCGCCGTTACACGCGGCGACCAGGACAGCAACATCAAACTGATGGCGACGGCGTGCAATACAAAAAAATAATTCATGGTTGTGTGTCGCCACCCGATGGCCGATCCGGGGGACGAATACTTTGGCTGGGATGCCGCAGTTTAACCAACATTTAGCCAAGCCATCACCTTAAAGCCTGCCACGGTTCGCCGGTAATCATGGCAGAATGTTCCATCTGCTGTCCGGGAGGCCGTGTCCATTTGCCTAAATTTGGCGCACGGTGGACACCAATCGTCAAACGAGACCCCAATGGAAAAACTAAAGGCACTGTGGAAGTACTATTTTTCGTCAATCAACGCGATGATTCGCGCCAGCATTGGTCTTGCAATCGTGGCATTGTTTGTCACCTACTACGTGCTTGATGAGCCGGTCAAGTTTTTACAAAACCTCGAGTGGCAGTCTTATGACACCCGTATGCGCGCCACCATGCCGGAAAAAATTGATCCACGCATTGTCATTATTGATATTGACGAACGCACCCTTGCCACCGAGGGCCGCTGGCCACTGGCCCGCGACAAATGGGTGTCCCTGCTGACCAATAGCTTCGACAAATACAAGATCAAAGTCATGGGCTTTGACGTCTTGTTTACCGAGCCAGACACCAGCTCCGGCTTGTCATCCTTGGAAGCCTTGGCCAAAGGCCCGTTTAAAAACAGCGCGGAATTTCAATCCAAATTGGCAGAACTGCGGCCAGGGCTTGATTACGACCAACTATTCGCTGACACCGTCAAAAAATATCCCGTCGTTTTTTCTTTTGCCGGCAGTAATGAACGCAAGGGTTTGGAGTCTCTCAAACTTGGCGTATTGCCAGAGCCGACTTTTAAGCAGGCCACTTTTGGCGGCCGCGCGTTTCGCTCATTAACCATTGATGGTTACAGCGGTAATTTGGAAATCTTCCAAAAAAATGCCACTGCGACCGGACACATTTTGCCGGCCATTGACTTCGATGGCCTGCTGCGCAAAGTGCCGATGTTTATCCAGTACCAAGACGGCTATTACGACTCATTGTCCGTGGCCATTTTTAGGACCTTCCTGGACAACGAAGCACTGCGTGTCACCTTACGTGAAGACGAAGGCGACGGCATCAATCGATTCAAGGAAATATTGATCGGCCCCAAGGCGAGAATTCCACTCGATAAAAACGGCACCGCGCTCATTCCTTACTTGGGCAAGAGCCCGATGTTCCGTTATATCTCAGCAACCGACATCATGAATGGCAAACTGACACCGGGCGAGCTGGAAGGGAAAATTGCCATTGTCGGTTCGTCGGCACAAGGGCTGTTTGATTTGCGTGCCACCCCTGTTGGCGAGGTTTACCCGGGAGTCGAGGCACATGCCAATATGATCGTCGGCTTCCTCGACAACACCATCAAAAGTAAACCACTTTTTGAAATGGCGTTTAACGCCATGATTGTCCTGCTGGTCGGCATTCCGCTGGCGCTGGCGCTGGTTAAACTCAATCCGTTTTTATCGACCGTTTTGGTAATCGTCACCACGATATCGATGGTTTTGATCAACCTCTATTTCTGGGGTCAAAACGTCGTCTTACCGATTGCGGTGCCGATGTTGTTGGTGCTCTCGTTATACATTCTGAACATGGCCTACGGCTTCTTTATTGAAGCGCGCAGTAAAAAAGCCATCACCGGAATATTTGGCACCTATGTGCCAAAAGAGCTGGTGGAGGAAATGGCGAAAAATCCCGAAGCCTATTCGACCAAGGGTGAAACCCGCGAAATGACGGTGTTGTTTTCGGATGTGCGTAATTTCACCTCGATTTCCGAAGGGCTGTCGGCCACCGAGCTCACCGCCATGATGAATGCCTATCTCACACACATGACCGAGACCGTTCAAAACGATCGTGGCACCATCGACAAATACATCGGTGACGCAATCATGGCGTTTTGGGGCGCGCCATTACGCGATGAAAACCACGCCGCCCATGCGCTCAATTCGGCTCTGGCGATGCAGCGTCAAATCGTCGAAATTGGCCCTGACTTTATTAAACGCGGCTGGCCGCAGCTGGAAATCGGTGTCGGCTTAAATTGTGGCCCGATGAACGTGGGCGACATGGGTTCTGCATTCCGCCGCGCCTATACCGTCATGGGTGACGCGGTCAATTTGGCATCGCGTCTGGAGTCGCTCACCAAAGAATACGGTGTTGGCATTCTGGTGTCGGAAAACATTGTCACCGCCGTGCCAACTGTGCTTTATCGCGAAATGGACCGGGTGCGCGTCAAAGGCAAACTCGAGCCCATCAGCATTTACGAACCGCTCGGTTATAAAGATCAAATCGACAGTCAATTGGTCGAAGATACCGATCGCTTTCATCGTGCGCTGGATTGTTATCGCGAGCAGCGCTGGGATGATGCAGAGAAACTGTTGGTCGCCCTGTCGACAGCGGATCCAGCCCGCAAGGTTTACAAGGTCTATATCGAGCGCGTGGCCAATTTGCGCCTCAAACCACCGGGTGACAACTGGGATGGGGTGTTCACCTTTACCACAAAATAGTTGAAAGCCGTTTATGGGCGGGTGTTTTCAGGCAAAACTTGCCGAAGACGCCCGTCAATACTAGACTTTTATATTTGAATCATCAGCATTGCCAGCCGCGATAATGGTGCCATGACTGCCACCACCGCCCCCCCACCTGCCGCCGTTTCAGCGACACCGGCCATTTTTTATCCACACGAAACGCCGCCCGCACCGGGCGAGGCGATCGAAGTGGCCGATGGCGTGTTTTGGATTCGTATGCCGCTGCCGTTTGCACTCAACCATATTAATTTATGGCTGCTGCGTGATAACAACGACGATGGTGATGGCTGGACAATTGTTGACACCGGTTATGGTGTCACCGAAACCCACGCGCTGTGGCAGCGCCACTTTGCCGAAACCATGCAGGGCGGCAAGATCAAGCGTATTGTCGTCACCCATTTTCATCCGGACCATGTTGGTTGTGCGGCGTGGTTACACGAACAAACCGGTGCGGGCGTATGGATGACCAATGGCGAATTTTTATCGGCCCACGCCGCCGCCGGTGACTTTGCCGGTTTTGATATTCACAATTCGGCAGAATTGTTTATATCGCACGGCTTGGCTCAGGCGCGGCCCGATTTTGCCGCCGCTCAACAAGCCCGCAGCCAATCTTTTAAACGCGGCGTGCCAAACGTGCCGACCCGTTTTAATCGCCTGATGGAACACGATGAGTTGGTCATCGACAAACGCAGCTGGCGCATCATTACCGCCTTTGGCCACGCCCCGGAACACGCCTGTTTGTATTCGGCCACGGATCACATTTTGATATCCGGTGACCAGGTGTTGCCACGCATTACCACCAATGTCGGCGTGTGGGGCAATCAGCCGGACGCCAATCCACTCAAATTGTTTTTGGAAAGCATGCATAAGTTCCGCCCGCTGCCGACCGACACGCTGATCTTGCCTTCGCATGACAGGGTGTTTACGGGGTTACATACGCGGCTCGATCAACTCGATGAACACCATCAACTCAGATTGGGTGAACTTGTGGAGGCGTTATCCGAGCCAAAAACAGCAGCCGAGATCTTGCCGATATTGTTTCGTCGGCCGCTGGATTTGCACCAGCTGGTATTTGCCATCGGTGAGGCCATTGCCCACCTCAACTACCTATGGGTGCAGGGCCGGGTGAAACGTCAGCAAGGGGCGGACGGAGTTTGGCGCTTTCAACGGCTGCACGATTAGCCATTGACCGGGTGCGGCCGACCATTTATTCGCCGCTGCTGACCCGTTCCAAACGGTAACCAAAATTGTAAATCGGCGTCAATCGGAGACCCTGCTCGGCACCAAGGTCCAGTTTTTTACGCAAACGACTGACGTGGGTGTCGACCGTGCGGGATTGCACTTCGGCCGAATGTCCCCAAACGGACTCGGTAATGTGCCCGCGCGACAACAACTGGTCGATGTTGCGAAACAAAAATACCGTTAATTCAAACTCCTTATCGGTCATCTCGACGGCCGATCCATTGAGCTTAACGATCCGATTGGCCATATCAATAAAATACGGCGCAGCATCAATATTTTCAACGCTGGTGTTTTGCGGGTATGAACGTCGGAACAGCGCCTCGACCCGCGCCAGCAACTCTAATCGGCGAATTGGCTTGACCATATAGTCATCGGCACCGGCATTCAGCGCCGAGACGATGTCTTCTTCGGCGTCACGACTGGTAATAAACAGCACTGGCGCAACAATATTTTGCTTTTCGCGCAGCCATTGCAACACTTCCGGCCCGGACAAGTCCGGCACGTGCCAATCGAGCAAATACAAATCAAAACTCTCGCGATTGGCTTCCCGGACGATGGTTTTGCCTGCTGTGAAATGGTGGACAATATGGCCGCCGGCCTCAAGCCATTGTTTTAGCGCCGCCCCCACATCCACATCGTCTTCCAACATCGCGATTCTCATGTGAAATCCTTTTGGTTGTCCGTTTCGTACCGAATACGCAACAAACACCTTGTAAATTGTTGTTTATTGGGAAATTCGCGCCCAAAACCAAGGTCGGAATGGTTCGCCAATTGTGACCAATTGTCACATTAAATCGGCCGTTACGCACAAACCTTGAATTTTCTAGATTAGATTCTTCATGGCCCGATCCAGCCCCTCAACGGTCATCGGGTACATTCGGTCTTCCATCAATTCACGGGTGATTTTGACCGATTGCGTCCATGGCCAATGTTCTTCCGGGGTCGGGTTGATCCACGCCGCGTGTTTATAAAAATCCGTCAGCCGCGCCAGCCACACCGCCCCCGCCTCTTCGTTCCAATGCTCAACGCTGCCGCCGGGCTGAAAAATTTCGTATGGGCTCATGGTGGCGTCACCGACAATAATCAGTTTGTAGTCCTTGCCGTATTTGTTGAGGACATCAACCGTGGCAAATTTTTCGCTATGGCGCAACCGATTGTTGCGCCACACCGACTCGTAAAAAAAATTATGAAAATAAAAATACTCGAGGTGTTTGAATTCCGTTTTGGCCGCCGAGAACAGTTCTTCGGTGCGTTCGATATGGTCGTCCATCGAGCCGCCCACGTCGAGCAGCATCAGCACCTTGATCTTGTTCTTGCGCTCGGGCTGCATCTTGATGTCGAGGTAGCCGGC
>JAYTBF010000319.1:0-3051 GCA_043737175.1 Burkholderiales bacterium | reverse complement strand
CAACGGTCAGCAACGCCATGGTGATGAACAATCGTCGAACCTCTTTATCGCGCAGTAATTCGAGTACATGGCCTGACGGCGCCCTAATTGTTTTTTCGTGTGAATGATGTGCCGGTAACAATTTCATCGACAATGCAATGATCGGCAGAACCGTAAACAGGGCCAATAGAAAAAACGTATTGCGATGGCCGAACGAATCGATTGCCACTCCGGAAAGAATCGGCGCAATAAATGTTGACGTTGAAAATCCCAGCGCCACATAACTGAAGTTCACCGCGCGTTCTTCCGGCTGGCTCATTTCACCGACCGCATGATAGGCGGCCACATTGATCGCCATAAATCCCACACCAACAATCACGCTGGTGAAATAAAGTGCGGTCACCACCGGCCATACAAACGGCACCATGGTGCCGATGCCCACCAAAATTGCGCCAAGGCGAAAGGGTTTTTCGATGCCGATTCGGTCGACCCAACGACCGGTCCAAACCGATAAAAAAGTCGGCAACAAGGCATAGAGCGCCATCAACAAACCAATCGTCACCGGCGACGATTGTTGATTAATCGCGAATAACGTGACGGTAATACGGCTACCCAATGAGGCAATATGGGTCAGCACCAACAGAATAATAAGCAGTGGCAGTGGTTTCATTTTTTTGTGTTGGTTTGTCCTGCCAGCCCGGCCATCCATACGCCCAAGCAGACAATGGCGACGCCGAAAAAAGTGATGCCAGTTGGCACAACCCTGAAAAAGACCCATTCAGCCGCCACCGCAATGACCGGTGGCAAATATAAAATACTCGATACGCGCACCGCTTCCCCGCGCCGCATCAGCACATGCAGTGCGCTCACCGCCAGCACTGATGCAAAAACAACCAAAAATAACATCGCCACCAGCAGCGGCCAGGCCCACACCACTGCCGCCCCCTCGACAAAATATGCCAGCGGTGCCAGCACAATGGCGGAAATTATAAATTGTATAAATGCAGCGACAAAAAGGTCCACGTCTTTGAGATAACGGCGTTGATAAAGCGTGCCGATGGTCAGCGCCAACAGTGCTGTAATGAGCGCAATCAAGCTGGTCGGTGTCATCGCCTGAATTTCAAGCTTGTGCCAAACCACCAGTGCCACGCCGGCGAGCCCGACAAAAATACCCAACCATTGACGGCGAGAGGGCCGTTCGCTCATTAGCCGGGCGGCAATTAATGCGGTTAGTAGTGGTTGTGCGGCAAGCACAATGGCGACCACACCGGCCGACAAACCTTCGAATTGACCGTAATGACTGCCGGAAAGGTGGATGGCGTGCATCAGCAATCCGGCCACCGCGAGGTGCAACCAGACCTTGGGCGTGCGCGGCCAGTGCGGCCTGAGCCACATCAATACCGGCAACAGGCAAACAATGCCGATTGCAAAACGCATCGACAAAAAAGTAAACGGTGCGGCATATTGCAAGCCGGTTTTGGTGGCGATAAAACCACTGCCCCAGACAAACACAAAAAACCAGGCAAGAAACGCATCGGATAAACCCGCACGGGATTGGCTGGTCAATGTTGCTCCTGCTTGGGTTGGCCGCGTTTTGCATCGGCGATCACCATCGCCGCCCCACGTTCGGCAATCATGATGGTGGGCGAATTGGTGTTGCCGGAGGTGATGGTTGGCATAATCGACGCATCAATCACCCGCAGGCCATCAATACCGATCACGCGTAGCTGCGAATCCACTACGGCGGTGTGGTCGTCGGTGCGGCCCATTTTGCAGGTACCAACCGGATGAAAGATGGTGGTGCCGATGTTGCCGGCAGCGTCGATCAACTGTTCGTCACTTTCGAGGGACGCGCCGGGCATAAATTCTTTCGGGCGATATTGTGCAAAGGCCGGTGCATGGGCAATTTTGCGGGTGAGTTTAATGGCGTCAATCGCCACCTGTTTATCCGCCGCAGTCGACAAATAATTAAGCGTAATGGTCGGTGCTGCCAACGCGTTGTTGCCGCCGAGGCGCACATGCCCGCGAGACGTTGGCCGCAAATTACACACACTCATGGTGACGGCGGGAAAGGCGTGTAATGGCGAACCAAATTTGTCGAGTGACAATGGCTGGATGTGATATTGCAAATTGGCAGTGGCGTGTGATGGCGCGGACTTGGCAAAGGCACCGAGTTGTGATGGCGCCATGGTTAACGGGCCGCGGCGCAACATCGCAAATTGTCCGGCCATCTGTAACTTGCCCCACCAACTTTGCATCCATTCATTAAGTGTGCGCACGCCGTGCACTTTGAACGCGAGCCGCAATTGCAAATGATCCTGCAGGTTTTCCCCGACACCAGCCAATTCGTGGATGTTTTTTATGCCGAATGGTTGTATTTGCGCGGGTGCGCCGACACCGGACTGCAATAGTAATTGCGGCGAATTGATCGCCCCGCCGGCCAGCAGCACTTCGCTGTGCGCGTTGACGATGAAACGCTCGCCGTCACGGACAAATTCAACACCGGTGGCGCGTTTGCCCGTTGTGGTAGCGGCAATGGTCACGCGGGTGGCGTGGGCGCGGGTGACCACCGTTAGGTTCCGCCGGGATAACGCCGGCTGCAAAAACGCCTTGGAGGCACTCCAGCGCAAGCCAAGGCGTTGATTGACCTCAAACGGCGCGCTACCGGTATTGTCGCCGCTATTGAAGTCGGCAATTTTTTTAATGCCACATTGTTCTGCGGCCGCCTGCCAGGTTTGTAACACCTGCCAATCGAGTCGTTGTTTATCAACCCGCCACTCACCGCGATCGCCGTGAAATTCGCTGGGCCCCAGATGATGTGTTTCGGAGGCCTTAAAGATAGGCAGGACATGTCGCCATTGCCATTGTGTGTCGCCGCTGAGTGCCGCCCATTCGTCATAGTCGCGCGACTGACCGCGCATGTAAATCATGGCATTGATGGCAGAAGAGCCGCCCAGCGTTTTGCCACGGGCGTAAAGCAATGAGCGTCCATTCAGGCCAGGTTCGGGGGCGGTTTGGTAACACCAATCGGTGCGCGGATTGCCGATGCAAAAAAGATAACCGACCGGAATT
>JAYTBF010000318.1:0-7499 GCA_043737175.1 Burkholderiales bacterium | reverse complement strand
CTTTCTCGCGATCACGAACCCGCAAGCTGGGGTTGGCGAGTAACTTCGCGTCACCATCGCGGTTCTGCAAATTAATCGTCGCACTTGGCGCGTTTATTCCAATTGAATCTGAATTCAGATTTCTCAATTCATTTAACGTCAATGTGGCGCCGGTGGTGGCGGAAGAGGAGGAGCCTGACGCACGCAAGCCGCCCAACGGCGTAATGGTGAGTTGATCCGTTATCTGAATGCCCAAATTAAGGAGTGACGATCGATTCACTTCCATCACGGCGACCTCAATCATGACTTCCGGCTCTTCAAGATCATGCAGCGCAATTAACTTATCCGCCAGCGCGATGGTTTCAGGATTTTCGCGAAGAATCACCATGTTGTATCGGTCATCAACGAAAACTTCCTTTACCTTCAATACCGTCTTCAACATGTTTGCCGTCTGTTTGGCCTCTGCATTGGCGAGATAAAACACCTTAACGATTAAGTCCTGATACTCCTTGACCTTTGCGGGACTATTTGGATAGATCAATACGCTGGTCGCGTTAAGTATCTTTTTATCCAGTTGGTTGGTGGCAAGAATGACCTCAATAGAATCTTCCAACGAAGTTTGTTTTAAAAATACGGTTGTTTTTAGATCGCTCTTCACATCACGATCAAAAATAAAATTAATCCCGGTCGTCCTTGATAGTGCTTCGAATACCATTTTCAAACTGGCGTCGCGAAACTCCAGGTTAATTGGTTTTTTATAAGCGGCGCTTAGTGTGGCTGCCGAAATGGGGTCCTTAAGTTGCGCGGCCTCGATGTCACGCATCACGGCGCGCGCCTCGGGATGATTCGGAGAGCGCTCAAGCGCGCGTGAGGCAGCGAGCAGTGCGCGGGATATATCACCCGCCTGTAATGCTTTGCGCGCTTCCACCGCGTCATCCATCGCGCGGGATCCACGGGCAATATTCTCCAGGCCGGCGTGTGCCCGCGAATTTTCCCGATCATACGAGAGGATGATTCGATAGGCGTTTTCGGCCTTCGCCGACTGGCCATCCGCCATTGCAGTATCGGCATTGGCAAGCAATTTATTGGTGGCGATTTCTCTTTGCTTCAGCCAATCACGCCTAAATTCAACGTCTTGAGGTGCCAATTCTGCAGCTAGCTTTAATTCATTGACGGCCGCGGCGAAATCTCCTCGTTCGATCGCTGCCATTCCAGCGCGATGATGTTGATAGGCGGCGCAACCACTCATAGAAATGACAATGCCGAGAACGATTGCGAGTCGGGTGGTGCGAGACGGGAAGCGGATGGGCATCATTCAATTTTCCGAGGCGGGCAGGTTGAGTGTTTGTTTTTCACCGGTGGGCAAATGCTCAAACTCAATATGCCGTGGGCCGATGGTAATAATCTTGTAAGCGTGATCAAGTGTGTCACCTGCACGGGCTAGGAAAACCATTTCGCCTTTTCCAAGGTAAATCACTTGCTCGCCGCCGTCATTCAGGCGCCCGGTGAAACGGAATGGCAACGGCGGCGCGGGAATCAGTGCCGGTGGTGCTGGCGGACCGATCAACTCCGGTACTACAACCGCTTTTTTTATCGGTTCCGGGGCGATCACTTTGGGTTGCGCGCGCCACCCTTGTGGGGCGAAAAGATCGGCATATACCGCCAAGGCGGGCGTTAGAAATCCGTTGACTTTGGGCGAGATTAATTCTTCTTTAGTCAGGTTGCCATTAACATTTTGATTTTCATTACTAACGAACGCCACGCCGACATCTTGCTCCAACGGATAGACGATCGCAGCAATGGTTAATCCCATTGCAACTGTTATCGCCGTCCATCGCCATTTTTGTGCCTTATCCATTGATGCGTTTACGATAAAAAGCCGAAAAGGCCAACTCACAAGACGGGTTCGTCTCGGTCACTTTTTCGCGCTTACAAACAATGGCGTCAAGCGAAATATGTGGCCATTCGCTTCGAAAAAGGTCAATGAAATGGCGAATAACCGGATAGTCTGATGAGACAGAGAGTTTGACGCGATAACGCATAAACGGTTGGTTGTCAGCGTTTTCGAGCGCAAACGAGACTTCGTTGATGGGCAGAAAAGTCTTTTCGGCAACCTGGCTCAATGCCCTGACAAAACCCGCGCTGTCAAATTCCGGCAGGTCAGTTTTTTGCTGGGAAACTGCGTCCGGGGTCACAAAAGTTGACGCCGTTTTTGCTCTTTCCGCATGCAAAATTAGCATTATATTTTCGGTGTCACGCCATTGGGCTAGCCACAAAAACATGGCAATTAGCAGGGAAAAGCCCGAAATTATCCCGAAAATGAACATGCCTCGATACGTTTGCCATAAACGATTGAGATGAAACCGGCAAAAGAGGATAAGGTCGGAGGCCATCGATCAGTTTGAGAGCGCGCAGTGGTTTTTATTGGACTGGGCCCGCCGTTAAGTTTCGGGTCGCTCAGGTCGGTTGATGGCGCAAAGTATAGGTCAGTCCAGCCGTATATTGTCAGCAGCGCATTTTGCGCGGACATGCTCATTTTTTGCCGGAATCCGTTGCCACCCCAAAATTGCCTCGAAAATTCTTCGTCAAAACGGCCACACAAACTGAAACACTTTGGGCTGCCCCGCCAGTATCAAAAACGACTAAAAAGTCGACAGTTTTTGTTTGATATTTGGCGCATACACTAGCCCATTACTTTTGGATTGGCTACCATTCAAATTGATGTGAGTCAACAAAAAATTTGTTAAGTTTTTGTTAAATATTTTTCATCAAACGCTCGCCCAGGACGTATTTTTTCCGAATTTTAGAACATATAATCGGCTCATATTTTTTGCGAATGCTATTTTTTGTAGCGTCCCGCCGTGCAATTGTTTAGGCGGCCCGTACGCAACAAAACAGCATTACAAAACGACAGTCGTTCGAATGGCAGCAGCAGGTAGGGGATAAGCCGCAAGTCTGTCGTGTAAGAGAAATTGGGAGTAGTCGCAGGGAGCAGGGGTAGGGCGCAGGGAGTGATGCACGGCGGGAATTGTCCTGGCATCTTGTAGCCGACGTAGCAGAGTCAAAAACAACAACTTAAAAAAAATTGGACGACCATGAGCATTCTCAACCGGCTTTCCGCTGCGTTATTGTTTTGTTTGTTTGCGTTATTTGGCGTTTCCCAAACCGTCCACGCACAGGCCTGCCCCTCCATTAGTAATTACGGTTGGTCTCCATCGTCCGTATTTGAGGGTAACCTCGCGTATTTCTCGTTTGACGTAGCCAACTCAAACGGCGCCGGACAATTGTCCTGCTCCGGGGCGTTTAACTTTACGATCGACCCGTACGGGACCACCAATTTTGGAAATACCTGGCCGGGCAACACCAGCGGTCTAGGTGGGCAATATTTGAGTTGTACCCTAACGGCAAGAAATGCCGGCTGTCCGGACGCGGTAGCGTCGGCGACATTGAGCATCATGTCGAAATATAACCAGTACATTTATTTTGGCTACACACCAGATCAGCCGTTGTCGAACGGCTGGGCCTACATCAACGCAAGTTCATCGTCCTGGCTTAATGTGACACTGACGTCCTCAACGCCATCTGTTTGCGGCATGAGTGGACCGTGGGCGATTTTGTATGCGCCAGGCACCTGCACGATTACGGCGACCCAGGCTGGTGACAGCATGTACAACGCCGCCGCACCCGTCACACAGTCCTTTCAGGTTTATCCAACCTGTCCATCAATCAGTAACTTTGGTTGGAACCCGAGCAGTGTGGCCGAGGGAAGTTTATCGGCTCTGACATTCAACATTGCCAATTCCAATGGTTACGGTCGTCTGCAATGTTCCGGTGCCTTTAATTTTGTGGTTGACCCCTATTACACGACCAATTTCAACAGCAATTACCCCAATTCAACTGCGGGGCTGGGTGGCCAGACGTTTACTTGCACATTAACGGCGCGTCAGGATTATTGCGCCGACGTTTCACAAACCCGGACGTTAACCATTGTTCGCGCCCAGACGATTTCATTTGCCGCCTTGCCGAATGTTGATTTTGGTGCGGTGCCGTTTGCGGTTAGCGCCAGCGCGACATCGGGGCTGCCGGTCAGTTTTTCCTCGTCTACCCCGGCGGTTTGTAGCGTCACCACGGGCGGCACCGCGACACTCGTGAATGTCGGTACCTGCACAATATTGGCGAACCAGTCCGGTAATAGCCTCAATTCAGCCGCGCCAACCGTTTCGCAATCATTCTCGGTGGTGCCGCATATTCCACCAACCGCAAGTTTCTCGTCGCCACCGGGCGGCACCAGTTATGTGGTTGCGACAGGCCAATCCGCGCCCGTGCAAATCATCGGCAGTGGCGCGGTATCAAATGCCACCATCACCAAGTTGGAATTGCTGAATTACGGTTCGGTCTTGGCGACCTATAACGGCGTCAGTAGCGTCAACACCACCGTGTCGCTGCCGGCCAATAATTACAGTCTTGCCATACGCGCGACTGACAATTACAACACCACCGGCACCAGTGGCACCGTGTCGGTATCGGTGACCAACGCACCACAGCCCACCGTCGCCATGACGTCGCCGTCATCAGGCGCGACGTTCAGGGCACCGGCAAGCATTACGCTCACCGCATCAGCGGTTGCAAATGGCGGCACCATTTCGGGTGTGACTTACAAGAACGGGGCAACAATATTAGCTACCGTCACCACCGCTCCCTATTCGTATTCGTGGACCAATGTCGCGGCAGGCAACTACAGTATTACCGCCGTGGCGACCAATACACTGGGCGGTACAGCCACCTCATCACCTGTTTCCATCACGGTGAGCGAAGCGAATGTCGGTGCAAATTATTTGTCTGTCACGCCCAACACAGCTGGTGGCGCCGTGATTGCCGGCAATACCCTGCCGGTGTCGATTTACTATTCGGTTGTTGGTGCCAGTGTTGGCGTGACGTCACTGCCGATTAACGGCGCAACCGTTTGCGCCGATAGCGGATTTGTCATCAATGTTCAGCTTATTTCGGGCACCACAGTTCTTGATCAAAAGTCGGGCGGCAGTGTAATTGATACACAAGGCCGGATTTGTAATACCACTAGGACCAATACCGTTAACGCTAATTTAGGCGTCGGAACACACCAATTATTTTTGCGTACCACGACGGATGATGGTGGATCAACCGCGCAAACGGATTCGCAGGCGTTTACTATTACCGTGACCCAGAATGCCGCGCCGACAGCGAGTCTTTTGGAGCCACTAAACGGTGCAACTGGCACCGCCCCCGTTGGCGGCACCACCAATTTCCTGGTGAGGGGCAGTGGCGCAGATGTCGATGGTACGGTCACCAAGCTTGAAGTGTTGGATGGGGGCAATCCGATTGCAGGCGCGACGTTTAACGCGGCTGTCATTCCTGTCAACACTTATATTGCGTTGGCACCCGGACCACACAACATTCAATTGCGCGCAACCGACAACGCCGGCGCGACCGGACTCAGCGCCACCGCGTTGGTCACGGTGAACGCTGCGCCGACTGCCAGCCTGACGGCACCCCTCAACAACAGCAGCGTAATGGCCAACTCCAGCGGCACGTCCACTGTTAGCATTGCCGGTGGTGGCAGCGACAGTGATGGCACGATTTCACGTGTGCAATTATTGCGAAACGGTGCACCGATGGTGCCGGATGTTGTGTTTAACGCGGCCAGTATCCCTGCCGGTTCAACGATCACATTACCAATCGGCCCGCACAGTCTGACCTTGCTCGCGACCGACAATTTAAACGCCACCGGCTTGAGTCCCGCTGTTGTGATCACGGTCACGGCGGCCGTTCCGCCGACGGTCAATATGACCGCACCGACAAATGGAGGCAATTTTACGGTGCTGGCAAACTCCACCATTGGTGTAAACGTTATCGGCACCGGTGCGAACGGGGCGGGTGGCCCCACCACGCTGGAGGTTTGGAACGGTGACAATCTGATTCCCGGAAAAGTCTTTACCGGTGTCACCAGCGTCAATACCACCGTACAGCTGGGTGTCGGCGTCCATAATTTGCGGTTAATGGCGCGGGATACGACGACTTTGTTAACCAATGTCAGCCCGATCGCGACAGTCACAATTGATGCGGCCGCGCTACCGAGCGTGGCTATTTTGACGCCGGTCACTAATCCAATTCACTTCAATACGCCAGCCAGCGTCACCTTTACCGCCTCGGCGACCGCCAATAGCGGCACAATGACCAACGTGCAATATTTCGCCGGCAGCACCTTGCTCGGCACTGTCAGCACCGCACCGTACAGTTTCACTTGGTCAAATGCGACGGTCGGAACAAATAGCGTAACCGCAGTGGCCACCAATAGCTTTGGTGCCACTGCCACCTCTGCACCGATCATCGTTAATATCAACGCCGCCGGCGAAGGGGCGAATTATATTTCGTTGACACCCCCACCAGCCTCGGGCGTCGTCAAAGCCGGCAGCACGTTTAATGCCGGCTTTAGTTATTCGGTCAATGCCCTCAGTCCAAATGGATTTGTAACAAAAGTGCAATTGATGAAGGGCAACACCGAGCTCGCGGTGGATAGCTTTACACTCGTATACGTGGGCGGTGAGCCAGCCAATGTCACGCGTACCAAATCGATCAAGGCAAACTTGGCGATTGGTAACCATGTGTTGTACCTGCGCACGTGGACCGACAGTGGTAAAACCGATTCACCGGCTTACGCCATTAATGTGGCACTCAATATCCCACCGGTTGTTTCCATGACGTCACCTGCAAGCGGGGCTTCGTTTCCGGTGGCTGCAAACGGATTGGCAGTCGTGCCGGTCATTGGTGGCGCGACCGATTCGGATGGCAATATCAAAACGATTGAGTTGGTCGTAAAGGAAAACCTGGGTAACGATGTTGTCAGAGAAACGGTCTCGACCGGTTCTATCAGCACCACGCTTATGCTTGCGCCTGGCACCCACAATATTCGGTTACGTGCGACAGATAATTTGGACGAAGTTGCGGAAAGCGCTTCTGCGACAATTACGGTGGGCTCAGCCGTCACTGCAACCATCGGCGTCGCCCCTGCCACCAGTGCACTCGGCAGCGCGGTCACGGTCAACTGGTCGTCATCGGCCGCGGCAACATCATGTGTAGTTGATTACGCCATTGGTAATCAATCGCCCATCGTTTATTCATCTGCCAAGTCTGGTAACAGTCAATTTATCTCGACGACCGCGGGCAGCTACGTCTGGCGTGTTACCTGCCAAGGGTTGGGAGGTCCTGCGACCAACTCGGCAACAAGTTCTGTTTATGTCCAGACCATTGGCAATCCGCCGACGGTGACTTTATCGTCCCCTCCCACCGCCACCATTGGCGTGGGCGGCACCGCAGCGATTAATTTAACCGGTTCGGCCAGCGACACCGATGGTCAAGTGACCAAGATGCAATTATTTGTTGATGAAGGCACCGGGTTTGGTGTCACACCGATTGATACCAAGACTGACCCGGTCGGCGCAACCATGGCCTATAGCAAGGTGCATAACGCCACCGCGGGTGTT
>JAYTBF010000317.1:0-16867 GCA_043737175.1 Burkholderiales bacterium | reverse complement strand
GCGACATGACTGCCTTTATCAAGGAAATGCAAAATCGCCGTTGGAATGTCCTGACCGGGGTGAATACCCTGTTTAATGGCTTGCTGAATCACCCTGATTTTGCCAAGCTGGATTTTTCCGGTTTGAAGTTGGCATTGGGTGGTGGCATGGCCGTGCAACGCGCTGTGGCCGAAAAATGGCAGGCAGTCACTGGCAAAACCCTGGTGGAAGCCTATGGGCTGACGGAGACTGCACCCGCGGCGACCGCCAATCCGCTCGATCTAAAAGAATTCAACGGCTGCATCGGCCTGCCGTTCCCCTCCACCATGGTCACCATTCGTGACGACGATGAAAATATTTTGGGGGTGGGTGAAATAGGTGAGATTTGTATTCAAGGCCCGCAGGTGATGCAGGGTTACTGGCAGCGGGACGATGAAACGGCCAAAGTATTTTGCAAAGACGGCGCGTTTAAGTCGGGCGACATCGGCAGCATGGATGAAAAAGGTTTTTTCAAAATTGTCGACCGTAAAAAAGACATGATCCTGGTGTCCGGATTTAATGTTTACCCAAATGAAATCGAGGATGTGGTGGCCATGTGCCCTGGGGTATTGGAAGTGTGCGCGGTATCGATGCCGGATGAAAAATCCAGTGAAGCCGTGCGGGTGGTGGTGGTCAAAAAAGATCCAAATCTGACCAAGGAAACCATTATGGCGTTTTGCAAAGAGCGACTGACGGGTTATAAAATGCCGCGCAAAATTGAATTTTGGGTCGAGCTTCCCAAGACCAATGTTGGCAAGGTACTGCGGCGGACTGTTCGCGATACTCCAATAGCGAAATGAGTGAACCTAATTCGACGGACCAAGGGGCACCGATAAAGTCGTTGCTGCGCCCGCTTGCCTTTGGATGGTCATTGCTGGTCACAGTCCTGTCACTGATTTTCGCGCGCGAGCTGGTCAAATTATTCGGGTTCAGCGGCTTTCGAATGTTTAGTGATGGCGTGATCTGGTGGCAGGTTTTGATTTACTTTGTGATGGCGATCGGCCTGTATGCGGGTGCCCTCATGGTGATCAATAAAATTAGACAGGCGCGACAAAAATAGCCTTTTGGTCGGCGACTGATTTATCCGGGCATCAACACGACCTGCCGTAACAAGACGATCTCTTTGCGCCAAAATCGTGCTCTCCGCAACAAGGATGCCTTCCATGTGCGACGTCGGTGCATCTGATTCCGAAAGCGGATCGTATCTACCGATACCAATACGAATTCCAGCCAACCGTATTGGTAAAACACCTGAAAATTTGAGAGAGCCGATATGAAAATTTCCCAGTTAATGTTTGGTCTTGCGTTTTGCATCGTCAGCACCTTCACTTCTGCCCAGAAAATTGTCAGCACTGCATCCCCGTCGACGGCCAAGGCGATTTTTGCCGGAGGATGTTTTTGGTGCATGGAACCACCCTTTGACGCACTGGAAGGCGTGATCTCTACCACCTCCGGCTATATTGGTGGCAAACAAAAGGATGCAAACTACCAACAGGTATCGGCCGGCGTTACGGGTCATACCGAGGCCGTAGAGGTGGTTTATGACCCGAAGAAGGTCAGTTACGAACGATTGCTGTATGTGTTTTGGCGAAACATTGATCCAACGGTAAGGGATCGGCAGTTTTGCGATGCAGGCAGCCAGTATCGGCCAGGCATATTTTTTCTCGATGACGCGCAGAAAGTTGCTGCGCAACATTCAAAGGCCGCATTGGAAAAAAACCCGCCATTTCAAGGCAAGATTGTCGCCGAGATCACCGCCGCAACAACCTTTTATCCTGCTGAGGACTACCATCAGGATTACTATAAAAAGAACCCCATTCGTTATAAGTATTACCGCAATGGGTGTGGCCGCGATGCACGATTAAAACAGCTATGGGGTGACCAAGCTGGCGGCGGTGTCGTGACAAAGTAGGGGGGCAGGAAAATTACCGCGAGTATTTTCTGCGGGACAAACTCTAATATTGACAAGCTATTTGAGGCTATTTTGGCTTGATTATGCCGTCAATATTAGAGTTTTGTCCGCAACCAATTGGCGTGGTGCATAAAGTACCCAATCTCACACCCGTTGGTGATTACTTCATGAGAAATTTAATCAGCGCATCAAAGCGTTTTCCGTAGGGCGGCTTGAACAGGAATAAACCGCTGAATCGTGATTGATGAAATATTGGCTTTAACTTGGAAAAAGTTTCAAAGCCAAATTTGCCGTGGTAGGCCCCCATGCCGGACGAGCCAACGCCGCCAAATGGCAAATCTTCCTGCGAAATGTGCATGATGGTCTCGTTGATGGAAACACCGCCGGAAATGGTTTGATCCAGTACCTGATCGATATCGCGTTGCTGATGTCCAAAGTAATACAACGCCAATGGTCGTGGTCGTGCATTCACATAACCAATGGCCTCATCGAGTGTGTCATAACTGATCAACGGCAGAATCGGTCCAAAAATTTCGTCTTGCATGAGGCCTAAAACATCCGATGGGTTGGTGACGATCGTCGGTGCAATTTTTTGTGGACTATTGGTGGCATCGGCCAATGGCATGACCACCGCGCCGTTGTCGATGGCCTCCTGAATATAGCCGTGGAGACGTGCAGCCTGGCGTGCGTTGACGATGGCGGTGAAATCAGCATTGGTGGCCAGGTCCGGGTATTGGCGGGTGACCACGGCTTTGGCAGCGGTGATAAACGCACTTTCACTGCCGCGTGGCAGCAAAACATAATCGGGTGCGATACAGGTTTGCCCGGCATTTAAACATTTGCCGAACATGATTTTTTCGGCGGCCTCGCGGATATCGGCGTCGGTGCCAACAATGGCCGGCGACTTGCCACCCAGCTCGAGTGTGACCGGTGTGAGATTTTTTGCCGCCGCCTGCATGACCAATTTGCCGATGGTGGTGGAACCGGTAAATAACAAATGATCAAATGGCAGCGCCGAAAACGCAGCGGCCACATCCGCCTCGCCGTTCACCACCACCACTTCATCATGACTGAAGTAGCGGTCTACAAGTTCGGCAAGAAGTGCGCCGGTTTTGGGGGTCGCTTCGCTCATTTTGATCATTGCACGATTGCCTGCGGCAATCGCCGCAACCAGCGGCCCGACCGCCAATAACACCGGGTAATTCCACGGCACAATAATGCCGACCACACCCAAAGGTTGCGGGCGTAATTCATTGCGTGCCGGCAAAAACCACATCGATGCCCAGGATTTTTTAGATCGCATCCAGCCACCAAGGTGTTGGCGTGCATGTTTTATGGCTGACAATGCCGGAAAAATTTCCAGCAGCTGCGTTTCATGACTAGACCGATGCGAAAAGTCGGCGGAAATTGCAGCCGCCAGCGCAGGTCCATTCTCCCTGAGGAGCAGACTGATTTTATTTAATCGTGCGCGCCGCGACGCCGCGTCCGGCATACGATCACGCGCGAAGGCGAGGGTTAAACGCTTGAAGTCAGCGGTTAACGATGATTGCGTATGGTTGCTTGATTGGCCTGAATCCATGGGGTGGGGCTCTATTAGAATACAAATGAAAAATGCGTCGACCGGGGCCGCGTGAATGCTTATTGTGGCAGACTCAATTAGATTGTGGGTTCTAAAATGTAGGGTCGAACGAATGATTAACAATTCATCAACATGCTAAACCATCTTCAGCGGCTGGAAAAACTGCGTGGTACTGAGCACCGGGATCCGGCATTCACGCTGGAAGTGGGGCGTGTTAAACGCTGGCAGCACCAACGCCTGGTCAAAACCTATGCCGATCTGTCGGCAGACGCCCGCTACGCTCAGGCAACCGCATTTTTTCTGGATGAGTTGTATGGTGAAAAGGAATCGGCAATACGTGACCGCGATTTGATTCGTATGTATCCGACTATCAAACGGTTGTTGCCAAAATTCGCCTTGGATACGGTCACCAGCGCGCTTGAGTTGGATGTGTTGGCGGAGGAATTTGATCATGCGCTGGCCAAGCGCCTCTCAGGAAAAACGATTACCACCGAGAATTATTGTGACGCCTTTCGTGCCGCCGGGCGCAAACCCGATCGACTACGACAGGTGGCGCTATTAAAAGAGGTAGGAGCGGGACTTGATCTGGTCGTGAAAAAACCGCTGCTTTATGGCACGCTCAAAATGCTGCGTCGCCCGTCAAAAATGGCCGGGCTCGAGGAGATGCAGCGTTTTCTGGAAGCCGGATTTTCGGCGTTCCGTCACATGAAAGGCGCGTCGTATTTTTTGACGACCATCGCCGAGCGCGAGACCGTACTGATCGAGGCGATTTTTAGCGGAAAAAATATCGACGAATAATCGGACGTACGCCCCGACAAATTGTGGTTCCCTATTTTTTCTTCGCAGCGGGCTTTTTTGCAACGGTTTTTTCTGCCGCCTTGGAGTTAGGCTTGACTACCGCTTTGGCAGCAGGTTTCGCGCTCGCCAACACCTGATCAAGCTGTTCATGACAGGATCGTTCGATCGGCCCTTTCATCGCCTTAAGCAAAAATCCCAAGGTCACTTCCAACGACATGTTGGATTCTGAAATGGTCAGACAGCCGTTGACACCCGGACGGGAAAAATTCATGACATTGCCCTGCCATTTTCCGGTGAGATCGAATTTTTCGCTGAGGCGTTCGATCATTTGGTCGGCAGCGACTTTGGCGCCTTTTAGGCCGAGGTGGTGATCGCGGTTGAGGGTAATGTCGGCCATGTGTTCTCCGTTGGTGGCAAATGGGTGGGGGCAAGTTTGTCGCAATGCCCGGCGATGATCGATGCTGGAAAAATAGCTGTGAAACGAATATTAAATGGATTCCGAGAAACCAGACATAGAAATTTCTGCCAATCGTTGATCAATTTCCGCAACTTTATTTTCTGGTTCGTTCTTACAAAAATAATATTGAGTGTGGAATCAGAACCCGCCGGTTTCCAGCCACGCCACAACTTGCTCCAGGCGGTCGCTGCCCCAGAACGGTTCTCCATCAACAACAATAAATGGCGAGCCAAACACACCTGCTGCAAGCGATGCATCCACCTCCCGTTTCAGCCGTTCCTTCACCGCCGGATCGATGATGGCTGCCAATGCGGCTTCATGATTAACACCGACTCGTTCACAGAGCTCGGCGACTTTTTCGGCGCTGGAAATGTCGATGCCCTCTGCAAAATAGGTGGCATAACAGGTCATGGCGAATTGGTGAGCACGAATTGGATCGGTATCGTCGATCCAGTAAAACGCACGTGCGGCGTTTTGTGTGCCGATTGGAAAAACCTCGGGCTGTTTGAAGGGGATGCCGAAAAAACGTGCGGTGCGTTTGAAGTCGCGGATGGCGTACGGCCCCTTTAACGGCTGTCCAACCAGAGGGCTATTGCCACTCGCTTTAAACGCAGGCCCCAGCAGGATGGGACGCCACTTAATGCGGCGGCCATATTTCTGACCGATCGCATTGATGCGGGTGGCGGCCAAATATCCATACGGCGAGGAAAAATCAAAATAGAAATCGATGGGCGAGTTATTGGTCGTCATGATGTCGTCGATATTTATGGAATCTGCATCATGTTAATGAAAAAAGCCGCTCAAGGAGCGGCTTTTTTGGTTTACATCCAACTACGCAGCAGGCGGCGTATCCGGTTTCGTTTCGACCACTTGCAATGGCTCGCTGACCACATTTTGCTGACGTCGTGGCCGCGGTGTGCTGCGGCGTTGCGGTTCGATCTCGGCCAAAGCTGGAGGCGCATCGGATGACTGCGCTTTATCCATTGCCGTTTCGATAAATACCAACGGTTCGGTGGTCGTGTTGGTATTGCGCCGACGACGCCTCGATTGTTCATTACTACCGCGCTGCCGTTCGGCATCCGGGATTTGATCCACGGGTGCCGGTGCGGCGGTTGCAGAGCTGTAAACAACCGCCGGGGCGACCGCTGCAGGTGCCGGAGCTGGTGCAGGCGCTGGTGCTGCCACCGGTGTCTCGACTGGCGCAGGCACGGGTCTTTCCATAGCGACCGGAGCTTCGGCAGGCGTCGCGACAGTAGCGGTCATGACGCCTGGTTTAGCCTCGGGTGGTGATGACTCCAGTGCGCTGGTTGGCGGTACCGCCTGAATCGGCGCGGGCGACTGGGGTGCCAGTGGGCTCGCGGGTGAGTCGGCAAATTCAGCTTGTTGGCCTTCCTGCGTGCCTTCTGCCTGTCCGTCGACGCGACCATCACGGGCACCACGACCTCGACCACCACGGCCACGGCGACGACGGCCTCGACCTTCACCCTCATCCCCATGTTCTGGTGGACGATTCTCGAGTACTGGTTTAGCGGCGTGCTGTTGGCGTTGTGATGTTTCGGCAGTGATTGCCGCCAAATCGACCGGTTGATCTGGCGCAGCGGTTTGTGCATTACGTTGTTGCGCCGGGCGCTCGCCGCGTTCCGGTTTTGCCGGACGATCTGGTCGTTCTCCGCGTGTTTCGCTTCTTGGTTCGCTTCTTGGTTCGCTTCTTGGTTCATTACGTGGTTCGCGCTTTTGGTCCTTGCGCTCACCACCCTTGCTGCCGCGTTCGGAACGGTCACCACGTCCGCCACGGGGGCCGCGATCACCTCGATCACCTCGATTGCCACGATCGTTTCGGTCACCACGCTCGCCACGGTCAGTGCGGCCGGCGGCACCGTCACGCGCCGGCTTACGCTCAGTGGTTGATTTTGTGGCCGGCTGAGATGGGCTCGGTTCGCTGCTAAACATGCTGACAATACGTTTCCACATGGATGGCTTGGCGGCGGCGCTTGAGGCGGCTGCACGGCTACCGCGTGGCTCACGCGCATCACGTGGCAGTGGCTCGGCAACAATCGGTGCTGGCTGGTCGGGCGTAATACCTTTCACAACTGGCTCCGGCCGTGCCGGTCTGGTTTCGGCGGTTGCAGGCATTTTCATCGCCATTTCGTCGATTGGTTTGTTGACCAATTCATACGAAGGTTTGGTCAAGTCGAGCTTTTCGGAATCGTGGCGCAAACGCTCGATTTCGTAATTGGGTGTTTCGATATGCACGTTGGGAATCAGCAATACATTCACTTTGAATCGAATTTCGATCTTGTGAATGTCCTGACGCTTTTCATTGAGCAAAAAGGTCGCGACATCAACCGGCACCTGCACATGTACGGCTGCTGTGCTTTCCTTCATCGCCTCTTCCTGCAAAATGCGCAAGACGTGCAAAGCGGATGACGCGGTATCACGAATATGGCCAAGGCCATGACAACGCGGGCAGGGGATATAGCTCGATTCAGACAACGCCGGTTGCAAACGCTGGCGTGACAACTCCATCAAGCCGAAGCGGGAAATCTTGCCGGTCTGCACACGGGCGCGATCATGTTTGAGTGCGTCACGCAGGCGATTTTCAACTTCGCGTTGATTTTTGGTGGACTCCATATCGATGAAGTCGATAACCACCAAGCCGCCCAAATCGCGCAGGCGCAACTGGCGGGCGATTTCGTCGGCCGCTTCGCAGTTGGTGCGGAATGCGGTTTCTTCGATATCGTGGCCCTTGGTGGCGCGCGCCGAGTTGACGTCCACCGAGACCAGTGCTTCGGTGTGGTCGATGATGATGGCGCCGCCGGAAGGCAGGGTGACATCACGACGATAGGCAGTTTCAATTTGGTGTTCGATTTGGAAGCGTGAAAACAACGGCACATCGTCTTTGTACAACTTAACCTTGTGGACGTTGGCAGGCATGACGGTCGACATAAACGACTGCGCCTGCTCAAAAATTTCCTGTGTGTCGACCAGAATTTCACCGATGTCCGGCTGGAACAAATCACGAATGGCGCGCACCACCAGGCTCGACTCCAGATAGATCAGTTCGGGGCCTTTGACATCACGGCCGGCACCCTCAATTGCTTCCCAAAGTTGCAACAGATAATTCAAATCCCACTTGAGCTCGTCTGCGCCGCGGCCAATACCGGCGGTACGGGCGATGACCGACATGCCTTCGGGCACGTCCAGCTGATCGAGCGTTTCGCGCAATTCAGCGCGATCTTCGCCTTCAACCCGGCGGGAAACGCCGCCGCCGCGTGGGTTGTTTGGCATCAGCACCAGATAACGGCCTGCCAACGAAACGTAGGTGGTCAGCGCCGCACCTTTATTGCCGCGCTCGTCTTTTTCGACTTGTACCAGTAACTCCTGGCCGACCTTCAGGTTCTGGGCAATGCGGGCACGGGTGCCGTCGCCATCTTCACCTTGAACGTATTCGCGGATCAGTTCCTTGAAAGGCAAAAAGCCGTGACGTTCGGCACCGTAGTCGACGAATATTGCTTCGAGCGACGGCTCCACGCGGGTTACACGGGCTTTATAGATATTTGATTTTTTTTGTTCCTGACCGGCGTGCTCGATATCGAGGTCAACCAGTTTTTGACCGTCGACAATGGCGACGCGAAGCTCTTCGGCTTGCGTGGCGTTAAACAACATTCTTTTCATTTTGTATCCTTCGTGCGCGCTCTGCCGGATGGGTCGAGGCGGTGGCGGAAGGAAACGGAGGCGGACAGACGCGGCGAAAACCGCGATTGCTGATTGGGTTCAATCAGTTGAAATGGGTCTAACCCTACCGATCATCACGCGCTTCGCGGCCTTTTTATGGCGCGGCGGACAATCTGCCCAAACTTCGATACTCACGTCCATCAAAGGACAAGCCACTTATGCGCGGCTTGGCGTTTTGTGTGAGGTCACTTGCTGCGCAGGCAATCTCGCCGGCGTATCGCTGGAATAGAGGCAATCAAAAAAGATCAATCCGGTATTCACGTGACGTTTCTGGTTTCAAGCATGCCTTGTTGCGTCATTCGGTGTCGTAAGTGGCGCGACGTTGTCAAACACAAACAAGGGCAGGGTTAAAAATATCAACACATGGCCAATCTACTGATTTTTACAAAACTGCTGAAGTGGCCAAACGGCGTCACTTGCGCAAAAACCAGCCAAAATTCCGTTTCATTCTCGCCGCCTGTACTGACCGTCTGCAAATCTTTGGATCTACAGCCCGACTGGCGTGCGTTGTTGTAGTGCATTTCGTTTACTATCGCTACTTACCAAGCGAACTTGCGGTGAGCGAAAACGACCGTCGTTTTCCGTATCAATGCGGCGAATTGATCTCTCTGGCAGTGGATTTAAGAAACTGCGCGGGGGATCATGACAACAAGACTGCACATTCGGGGCAAAGCGCGGTGAAATCGCAACAAGGCTTTTGTTTTACGGTGGCCGCGGACAGAAAATCTGCCAACGCTCGCCACGGTGAAACCTGAAGACCTGCTTTATAAATCAACGAGATAGCAGTATATCCGAAATGCCCCCTGTGTCCAAACCAGATAAACGTAGAAAAACCAGCACAAACACTTCAAGCCGCTTTCCGGATTCCGCCCGGCGTGTGGCTAAACCGAGGACACCAAAAGTAGACCAGCCGGTTATTGCGAAAAAAACACCGATAGCAGCTCCGGTTGCCGCACCACGGGTCAGTGTTGAACAGGCGACCATTGACGAGGGCCACGCCGGGCAACGCATTGATAACTTTTTGCTGGGCAGGTTGAAGGGGGTGCCCAAAAGCCATATCTATCGCATTCTGCGATCCGGCGAAGTGCGGGTCAACAAAGGGCGCATTGATCAAACCTATCGATTGGTGATGGGCGACGTGGTGCGTATTCCGCCGCTGCGCATGGATGAAAAGCCAAACCCTAATGCAGCAAACGCTTTTCAGGCAAAAGTGCCTAAAAGTGAGCGCCCTGATTGGGCTTTCATTTTTGAAGATGATGCGTTACTGGCCATTGATAAACCGGCGGGCATGGCGGTGCACGGCGGCAGCGGCATCAGTTTGGGGGTGATTGAGGCGCTCAGGTTGCATCGGCCTGAAGCAAAATTTCTCGAATTGGTGCACCGGCTGGATCGCGAAACCTCGGGTGTGTTGTTGCTGGCCAAAAAACGCAGCGCGCTCACCGGCATGCACGCCATGTTACGCGGCGACACACAGACTCGCGTCGAAAAACACTATTTTGCGATGGTGCAAGGCGCGTGGCCGGAGCAGCGAAAAAGCGTGCGCATCAAGCTGAGTAAATATGTAACCAAGTCGGGCGAGCGCAGGGTGGCGGTGGACGAGGACGATGGCCAAGAGTCGCACACTATTTTTAACCGTGTCGAACAATTGCCGGGCTGTACCCTGCTTGATTGTGACATTCGAACGGGCCGCACCCACCAAATACGAGTGCACTTGGCGAGCCTTGGATTTCCAATCATTGGTGACGACAAATATGGCGATTTTGCGCTCAACAAACACGTTGCGGCGGCTAAAAATGGCGGCTTAAAACGTATGTTTTTGCATGCCTATTCGATGACTTTTAATCATCCCATTACCGGTGAAAAAATGACCATCGAGGCACCGCTGTCAAAGGATTTGCGCCATTACCTTGACTTCAGAAAAGCGTGACGCAATGAAATATCGACTGGTGGTTTTTGATTGGGATGGCACCATCATGGATTCAACCGGCTTGATTGCCGATTGTATTCAACGTGCGGCCATTGATATTGATTTGCCACCGCCAACGTTAGAGCAGTCAAAACACATTATCGGTTTGGGGTTGATTGACTCCATCGGCATGTTGTTTCCCCAATTGGATGAAGCGGGTTTGCAAACGTTTGCTTTGCGGTTTCGAGACCACTATTTGCCGCGTGACGCCGACGTGTTGCTCTACGATGGAATCGTCTCGGTACTGGAAAATCTGGCGCATGACTCTCGCTTTCTGGCGGTGGCCACCGGCAAACCGCGCCGTGGACTGGATCGAGCATTTGCCAAATGTGGATTGCAGCAACACTTTCATTACACACGCTGCGCAGATGAAGGTTTTGCAAAACCGCATCCGGATATGCTCGAAAAACTCATGTCATTTACCGGTGTCGGTCCGGAAGAAACCTTGATGATCGGCGACACCACTCACGATCTCGATATGGCAGCGTCGGCAAAATGTGATGCGCTTGGTGTCAGTTATGGCGCGCACCATCCGGAAAAACTCATGAAGTCGCCGCATCGCGCAATTGTGCCGACTGTCGACGCATTGGCGGCCTGGCTGAATAAACACGCATGATGATTGTTATCAGTTAACGATCGACTATATGGATGCAAAAAATCAGTCGCTTATTTGTCGTCATGCAGACTTGGTGGAAGGCGGCAGGGCCGCGCGTTTCGATTTCGAAATGGACGGTCAAATCCTGCCGGGATTTGCGGTGATGTTTGACGGCGAAGTCTATGCGTATGCCAATTCTTGCCCGCATCGCGGTACCGAATTGGACTGGTTGCCGGGGCAGGTGTTTGATGATTCAGGGTTATACTTGGTGTGCGCTACGCACGGGGCAATATTCGAAGTTGATTCAGGAAAATGTGTTGGCGGCCCATGCCAAGGCGCATCACTTGTAAAGGTGGCGATTCGGGTGGTAAACAACGTTGTCACACTTGCAGTTGGCAGGCTTGTTTCAACGCAGCCGCCGCCCGCATTGACCGGACCAGCATCGAAGTCTTGAAAATTCTTAGACGTTTTTTTCCAATATCCGATCGGCTCGGTCCTTCGGCAAACCACCTAAACGAACGATATGGAACAAGTTCCAAACCAATCAGACAATCAAAGCAACACCGACGCAACAGTGCAGATTGCAGATGACACAAGCGCACAATCTGCCGCCGTCCAGGGTGCGGGATCAGTTGCCGGTACCAAGGCCACAACAGGCCCCGGCCGGGATAACAGTTGGGAGCACGGTGTGCTTGAAAAACTTGCTTTTGAAACGTTGGCCGAGCAAAAGCGTGCGCGTCGCTGGCGGGTTTTCACCAGCCTGGCGTGGCTTGGTTTCTTTTTTCTGATTTTCATTTTTGTTAATGGTGGTACCGGGGGTACGCGGGACGGCGTATTGACCGATAAACATACTGCACTGGTGGAATTAAAGGGTGTGATCGCCTCAGACTCAAATGCGTCGGCGGATAAAATTATCAATTCACTGCAGGCGGCATTTAAAGACAAGGGCACGGTTGGTGTGGTGTTGCGCATCAATAGTCCCGGCGGCAGCCCGGTTCAATCGGGTTACATAAACGACGAAATTCAACGCCTGCGTGCCAAACACAAAGACATTCCGCTGTATGTGGTGGTGCAGGATCTATGTGCCTCGGGTGGGTATTACGTTGCCGCTGCGGCCGACAAAATTTTTGTGGATAAGGCGTCAATGATTGGTTCGATCGGCGTCTTAATGGACGGCTTCGGATTTACCGGTGCGATGGAAAAGCTGGGTGTCGAACGCCGCTTGGTTACGGCTGGTACCAACAAGGGATTTTTGGATCCATTCTCGGCTTCCAATCCGGAGCAGCAAAAATATGCTGAGCAAATGGTTACCGAAATTCATAATCAATTTATTAAGGTTGTGCGCGACGGGCGGGGCAAACGGTTGAAAGAAATTCCGGAAATGTTTTCAGGTTTGGTTTGGTCAGGCGAAAAGAGCATAACGCTCGGATTGGCGGACGGCCTCGGCAGTTTGGACTATGTTGCCCGTGAGGTATTAAAGGCCGAACAAATTGTCGACTTTACCCAGGAAGACTCATTCTCAGACCGGCTTGCCAGGCGTTTGGGTACCGCCGCATCAGAATCGTTTTGGCAGACATTATCGACCCGCATGTTGGCTGATCGCGCGACGTTACGATAATCTTTGCCGCAAATGGGACCGGACGGCAGTACGGCTTGAACAAGCGTTTTTCCAGTTGACTTTTTGCAGTCGTGATCAACATCGGGAACAGATGACATGGGGGTGAAAGTCGACAATTCTGACAAAGCCGCAAACGCGCGAACCGCGGCCGCCCATGCCAGCGAAAACGACGCCAACGCCGATGGCAAGCCTGCCGCTTCGTTAGTTGACGACTTGCGTCGAAATTTTCAGGCTGCGCCGGTTGAAAAACCACCGGTGGAAAACAACATCCCCAGTCTCAAATATCACCTTGGCGCCGGATTCGCGGTGCTCACGCTCGCGCTGACCCTGGTGCCGGGGGTGTTGGCAACACGTATCTCGGGCATTGATGGCCTGCCTGGTGACATGACCAGACAGTTGTACAGCCTTGTTTTATGGTGGGGTTTTGGCGCGGTTATTCTGGCTGGTTTGCTCGGCGCAGTCATTGCCCGTCAAGTGGCGGCACCGATAAACAAATTAGCCCAGCAGCTGGTGGCAGCACATGCCGAAAAACACCTTGGGCTGGTGGAAGTTCAGCAAAATTACAAAGAAGTAGAAGTTTTGTCGCGGGCGATGAATGAACTGGCAACCATGATTCACGGCCACGAGCAAAATCTGGCTGAGAATGAACGCAAGTTTCGCGAAGCGTTCGATCTGGTTGGGGTCGGTTTGTGTCAGATCGACATGGATGGAAAATTGCTGTTGGTCAATCGAAGGTTTGGCGATATGTTGGGTTATTCGGCTGGCGAGTTGGTGGGCAAAAATTTTCTTGATCTGACCCATGTGGATGACCAAACAGCCGACCCGGATTTGGCACGACAACATCCCGATCTTGCTGATGCTGAAATCCATCGGGATCGGCGCTACATTCGCAAGGATGGTTCGGTTTTATGGGCGCAATATTCCGGCGTGCTGGTTCGAGATCCCGCAGGCAATCCAATTTATGGCTTGGCGTCGATTGAAGACGTTTCCGAATCGCGTGCCTCCGAAGAAACATTACGCGCACTGAATGCCAGTTTAAAAGCCATCGTCGAAACGTCGCCGATGGCTATTTATTCGTTGACCACCAACGGTGTTGTCACGCTTTGGAATCCTGCGGCGGAAAAAATGTTCGGTTTAAACGAGCTACAGGTGTTGGGTCAGCCGTCGCCATTGACAACCGGGCGCTCGGCCGACAAGGCGCTGGCGTTAAGGGTCAAGGTGCTGGCGGGCGAAACGCTGCATGGTTTTGAAATCAGTGTCGACCGGACGAATTCTGATGGAGCCATCGAACAGCTTGAACTCAGTGTCGCCGCCGCGCCTTTGCTGGGGGTAAACGGCAATATCGTTGGTGTGCTCACCACATGTACGGATATCACCGACATGAAAGAAACGTCGCGGAAGTTGGACGAGCAATTACGATTTACCAATGAATTATTACAAGTCATGCCCAACCCTATTTTTTATATGGGCAAAGATCAAAAATATCTCGGTGTCAATCGCGCCTGGGAACAATTTTTTGGCAAGGTGCGCAGTGATTGGATTGGTAAAACCTACGCAGAGGTGTTCCAAGACGATTTGGCCGGTGAAATTGAATTGGAGGACGCCAGCGTTTTACACGGTACGGATTTGGTACGTGAGGTTCGCGTCCGCGACAGTCAGGGAGTTGAGCGCGATATAGTCAAACATATCAGCCGGTTTACCAATCAAAATGGCTCAGCAGCTGGAGTGATTGGCGTATTGACGGATATCACTCCCTTCAAACAAGCGGCAATCGCGTTGCAAAAAACCGAGGGCCGTTTCCAGGCGTTGACGGAAAGCGCGATGGATATTGTCACGGTGTTAGATCGCAATGCCGTGATAATTTACCAAAGTCCTTCGGTCAAACATCTGCTCGGGTACGATACGGACGCGATGATCGGCAAGTGCCAGTTTGACCTCATTCATCGTGACGATGTTGAGCGCATGCGTGTTGCGTTTTCCGAGTTGCTCGAGACCGGCTCGATGAGTCGCGCCATCGAGTTTCGCGCCATGGCCCTTGACGGCACCTGGCGGATTCTTGAGTCTATTGGCAAGAGTTGTCTGGATGATCCGGCTGTACAAGGCATCATCGTCAATACCCGCGATGTCAGTGAACGACGTGCCATTCAAGAACACATTCAACATCTGGCGTTTCATGATGCCTTGACCGGGCTGCCGAACCGATCACTTATTCAAGACCGTATTTCGCAGGCTTTGACTCGTGCTGATCGTGGGAATCACCGGTTGGCGGTAATGTTTATTGATATTGATAACTTCAAAAATATCAATGACACCCTGGGGCATGATGCGGGTGACGAGTTGTTGCGCGAGGTATCGCGCCGACTGCGCGATTCGGTGCGGGGGCATGACACCATTGCCCGTCAGGGTGGTGACGAATTCATCGTTTTGCTGGATCAGCTCGACGATCATCAAGGCGCGACACGCGTTGCGCAAAAAATTCTCGATGCATTGCGCACGGCATTTATGGTTGGCGGAACCGGGCAACATGTATCCGGGTCAATTGGCATATCCATTTTCCCAGAGGATGGCAGTGACGCCCAGACGCTGCTGAAAAATGCCGACACGGCGATGTTTCATGGCAAGGCGTTGGGCAAAAATACCTATCAGTTTTTCACCGGGCAAATGAATATTGCCGTGAAGCGCCGTGCAGCGATGGAGTCAAATTTGCGCGCCGCGGTAAACAACGAAGACTTTTTGTTGGTGTACCAGCCGCAGATCGACCTGGTATCCGGGGAAATTGTTGCGCTGGAAGCATTGGTCCGGTGGAACTCAGAAGACAGCGGCACCATGATGCCGGGCGAATTTATTCCGCTTGCTGAAGAGACCGGGCTGATTAATGAACTTGGTGAATGGGTTCTGCGTGAGGCCTGTCGGCAAAATAAAGAATGGCAGGATGCGGGACTCGCGCCAAGGCGGATGGCGGTGAATTTGTCTGCCAAACAACTCAACGACAAGGGTTTTATTGCAATGTTGGTTGGCATTCTGCGTGAGACACAACTTGACCCGACTTTCTTGGAACTTGAAATTACCGAGAGTCAAGTGATGCGCCAGGGCGAGGGCAGTGTCATGTTGTTGAACGAAATTGCCGAGATGGGAATCCATCTTTCGATTGACGATTTTGGTACCGGCTATTCGAGTTTGTCCTATTTGAAACGGTTGCCGATTGGCAAACTGAAAATTGATCAAAGTTTTATCCGCGACATCACCGTTGACCCAAATGACACGGCGATTGTTGTGGCCATCATCAACATGGCGAAATCTCTCGATTTGGAGGTGATTGCCGAGGGCATAGAAACAGCCGGGCAGCTCACCCTGCTGCGCGCCAAAGGTTGTGGCGTCGGGCAGGGTTATTATTTCAGTGTGCCATTGGATGCGGACAGCATTGCGGTGCTACTGAAACAAACGTCGGTTTTCGACAATGGGCGATTGGTTTCAACGTTGCAATAATTTTCGGCTAGGCGAGAAATAAAAACATCGCCGGAAGTTTTTCGACGCCAGTACCGCTGGATCGCCATTGTGAAATTTTTTGGCTGATAATACGCTCGTTGCCCCCTGTCAAATCGGTTGCAACGCACAATGTGGTGGTGGCGGACAAATTTGCCAACAAATCCTGCAACATGGCTTGATTGCGATAGGGCGTTTCGATAAACATTTGGGTCATGCGTTTTTCACGCGACTCCCGCTCCAATGCCGATATGGTTTGAGCGCGCGTTTGTTTGTCCTGAGGTAGATAGCCGTGAAACGCAAACGCCTGGCCATTGAGACCGGAAGCCATCAGCGCCAACAGAATGGACGATGGCCCGGCCAAGGGCCGAACGGAAATGCCCGCGCGATGGGCAGCCGCCACGATCAACGATCCAGGATCGGCGACGGCGGGTGCCCCCGCCTCCGAAACCAGACCAACGTCATGTCCGGCTAGTAGCGGGGCCAGTAGCGCCGATGCGTTTTTGGTCGGATCATGTTTATCGAGCTCAACAATAGAAATTTCCACCAACGGCCGCGGCATGCCAATGCCACGTAAAAACGCGCGCGCGGATTTGGCGTTTTCGGCGACGTAGTGGTCCAATTTGCAGGCGATTGCAATGACTTCGGCCGGTAAAATGGAGGCAGCTGAAAAAGGGTCACTCAAATTGGTTGGAATCAAATAAAG
>JAYTBF010000316.1:0-7556 GCA_043737175.1 Burkholderiales bacterium | reverse complement strand
GGCCTTCGGAACCGGTTCTGCCGGCAGTCTGTTTGGTTCGTCTGGTGCATCAAACTTTTTGTCTCGCTCAACCGCAGTTTGTGCGGCGCTGTTTTTTGTGACCAGTTTGGCCCTGACCTACAGCCATTCGCCCGGTAGCCAAAGCCTAACCACCGGCATCGGCAACAGCGTAACGACACAAAAGGATACAAAAAAGGACGCGGCGGATGCGATTCCTACGCCTTCATCCAGCATAGCTCCACCAACTGCACCACCGCCCGCTTCCCCGGTGCCGCCGCCTGCACCACAACAAATTCCAAAATAGCGTGAATAAGCGTAGGCGTCTGATGTAAATCAAATGCTGCGCCGCCGCAATCGTTTCAAATAGCAGTAAAATTTGCAGGTGCATTTGGTAATGCCGTCGTGGTGAAATTGGTAGACACGCTATCTTGAGGGGGTAGTGGCGAAAGCTGTGCGAGTTCGAGTCTCGCCGACGGCACCAATCAAATGACCCAGAGGTTGAAAGACCTTGGGCAAAGTGGCAACAAAAAAACAGGCAGGTTTCAGACAGGTTCTTTTGATTTTTCTCATTGCCGGCGAATTGACTTCATCACACTCGAATGCTTGAAAACTATTTTCCCATTCTGCTGTTTATCGCCATCGGCATCGCCGTTGGTGTGATGCCGGTTATTGGCACCAAAGTGCTGACCATGTTGCTTGGCAACGACAAGCCATACAGCGAAAAACTCTCTCCTTATGAATGCGGATTCGAAGCCTTCGAAGACGCACGTATGAAATTCGACGTCCGGTATTACCTGGTCGCGATTCTTTTTATTTTGTTTGACTTGGAAATTGCGTTTTTCTTCCCGTGGGCAATCACCTTGCAGGAGCTGGGTTGGTTTGGCTTTTGGTCGATGATGGTGTTTTTGGGCATTCTCGTCATGGGCTTTATTTACGAGTGGAAAAAAGGCGCGCTGGACTGGGAATAACAAATCGGCGAAAGGTGATCTAGACCTTTTCCCGGACTGATGGTCGCACGTCGCCGGCAAAATCGGCAAACGTGTGAACATGAATCAAATTGTTGGTTGCTCAATTGGAGATTTTCGATGCCGGAAGGTGGCGTTTCAACTCAGGGGTTTGTAACAACGTCGGTCGATTCATTGTTGAATTGGGCGCGTACCGGTTCCATGTGGCCGATGACGTTTGGTCTGGCCTGTTGTGCCGTCGAAATGATGCACGCCGGCGCGTCGCGATATGATCTTGACCGTTTTGGCATTGTGTTTCGTCCCAGCCCGCGCCAGTCTGATGTGATGATTGTCGCCGGTACGCTGTGCAACAAAATGGCACCGGCGTTACGCAAAGTTTATGATCAGATGTCGGAGCCGCGTTGGGTGGTTTCCATGGGTTCGTGTGCCAATGGCGGAGGTTATTACCATTATTCGTATTCGGTGGTGCGTGGTTGTGACCGCATCGTGCCGGTTGATATTTATGTGCCGGGTTGTCCGCCCACCGCCGAGGCGCTGCTCTACGGTTTGATCCAATTGCAAAACAAGATCAAACGTACCAACACCATTGCGAGGGCATAACACGCAATGTCTGTAAAACTCGAACAACTGCAGGCGGCGCTGACAACCGCACTCGGTGACAAACTTGCCAAACTGATTGTGGATCGTGGCCAGATCACTGTTGAGGTGGCTGCCGCCGACTACCTGACCGCTGCCCAAATTTTGCGCGACGATGCGACGCTGGATTTTTCCCAATTAATTGATTTGTGTGGTGTCGATTATTCGGGCTGGGGCGAGGGTGCCACCACCGAAACAATTTTCCCCGGGCGCTTCGCCGCCACCTCACAACTGTTGTCGATCAATCACAACTGGCGGGTTCGTTTGCGCGTGTTTTGTGCCGACGATGGTTTGCCAATGGTTGACTCGTTGATTCCTGTGTGGAACGGTGCCAATTGGTATGAACGTGAGGCGTTTGATTTGTACGGCGTCATTTTTGTCGGACATCCGGATTTGCGCCGAATTCTCACCGACTACGGTTTTGTCGGCCATCCATTCCGTAAGGATTTCCCGATTACCGGCACCGTCGAAATGCGTTACGACCCAGAGCAAAAACGGGTGATTTATCAGCCGGTGACGATTGAGCCGCGTGAAGTTGTGCCACGGGTGATTCGTGAAGAGGCCTACGCCGTCGGGATCAAATCATGAATGAAATTAAAAATTACACGATGAATTTTAGCTACGGCCGGTCGCAGTGCGACCTTAACTTGCTGCGCAAGTTAGCCTTCACTGAACTTCATGGTTCTAAGTTAGTCGCAGCCATTGGTTCTTGTAGCCAATTCACGGTGACAGCATGAATGAAATCAAAAACTACACCATGAATTTTGGGCCGCAGCATCCGGCGGCCCACGGCGTATTGCGTCTGGTGCTTGAGTTGGATGGCGAAGTGGTGCAACGTGCTGACCCGCATATTGGCTTGTTGCATCGTGCGACTGAAAAACTCGCGGAAACTCGTACTTATATTCAAAGCGTGCCGTACATGGATCGTCTCGACTACGTGTCGATGATGGTCAATGAACACGCCTATGTGATGGCGATTGAAAAATTGTTGAATGTCGATGTGCCCGAACGGGCGCAATACATTCGTGTCATGTTTGATGAAATCACCCGCATTCTGAATCACCTGTTGTGGCTGGGTGCACATGCACTCGACGTCGGTGCCATGACGGTGTTTTTATATGCATTCCGTGAACGCGAAGATTTGATGGATTGTTACGAGGCGGTGTCGGGTGCGCGTTTACACGCCGCCTACTACCGACCGGGTGGTGTCTATCGTGATTTGCCGGAGCGTATGCCGCAATACAGCGCCATGAATGGTCGTAACGCCGCGGCGATGAATAAACTCAATGAAAACCGCCAGGGCTCGTTACTCGATTTTATTGACGACTTCACCAACCGGTTTCCACGCTACGTGGATGAATACGAAACATTGTTGACCGATAACCGGATCTGGAAACAACGATTGGTTGATATCGGCATTGTCACACCCGAGCGCGCGTTGCAGCTCGGCTTTACCGGCCCGATGTTGCGCGGCAGTGGCATCGCCTGGGATTTGCGCAAAAAACAGCCGTACGAAGTGTATGACCGTATGGATTTTGATATTCCAATTGGCACCAACGGCGACTCTTATGATCGTTATCTGGTGCGTATTCAGGAATTTCGTGAGTCGAACAAAATTATCAAGCAGTGTGTTGACTGGCTGCGCAAAAATCCAGGCCCGGTGATTACCGATAACAACAAGGTCGCGCCGCCTTCACGCGAGGGCATGAAGACCAACATGGAAGATTTGATTCACCATTTCAAACTGTTCACGGAGGGCTTTCATGTGCCGCCGGGCGAGGCCTATGCGGCAGTCGAGCATCCAAAAGGTGAATTTGGTATTTATCTGATGTCGGACGGGGCAAACAAACCATACCGCTTAAAAATTCGTGCTCCGGGTTTCCCGCATCTGGCGGCGCTCGATGAAATGGCGCGCGGCCACATGATTGCCGACGTGGTCACCATCATCGGCACACAAGACATTGTGTTTGGCGAAATCGACAGGTAAGCGGACGATGAGCGTAATCAACCAGCGTGTGCGCAATATTGATGAGCTGACCCTTGAGGCATCGGCAAACGGCGAACGTTTTGCCAGCGCGGGTGTGCGTGTGGGTGTGTTGCTGGGAGCAAAAAATCTCGGTTATTCGTACGACGTGGTGCCGGCCGGCAAACGGTCGTGCCCCTTCCATAGCCATCGCGCTGAGGAAGAACTGTTTTTTATCGTCAAAGGCCGGGGGCTGCTGCGATATGGCAAGGAAACCCGCGCAATCCGTGCCGGTGATTTTATTTGTTGCCCGACCGGTGGTGCCGATACCGCGCATCAAATCGTCAATGATTCCGATGCGGACCTGGCCTATCTTTCGGTAAGCACCATGATGCCTGCCGAGGTGTGTGAATATCCCGATTCGAAAAAGATTGGTGCTTATGGTGTTGGTCATGCAGGTGGTGGCGATGATGGCAGTCCACGCTTGCGGCACATGACGGAAATGACGGCAAGTGTTGATTACTGGAAAGGCGAATAGCTGTGTTGTCGGATACCTGCAAACAAAAAATTGATCGTGAACTCGCGAAGTATCCTGCGGACCAGCGCCAATCGGCGGTGATGTCGGCGCTGGCAATTGTGCAAGACGAGCGCGCTTGGTTGTCGACTGAATCCATGGATGAAGTGGCCGACTATATTGGCATGCCGGCCATTGCCGTCTATGAGGTGGCGACGTTCTACAATATGTACAACCTGAAGCCGATGGGCAAGTCGAAGATCACCGTCTGCACCAATTTGCCGTGCGCGTTGTCGGGCGGCGTGGCCGCCGCCGAATATTTGCAGGCTAAGTTGGGCGTGGGTTGGAAAGAAATGACCGCCGACGGCAAATTCACGCTGGTGGAGGGTGAGTGTATGGGTGCCTGTGGCGACGCGCCGGTGTTGACGGTCAACAACAAACGCATGTGCAGCGAAATGTCGAACGAAAAACTCGACGCGCTGGTTGTGGAGTTGTCAAAATGACCAAGCTCATCGACTACGGTCCCGACGCGGTCATCATGGCCGGGATTACCGGCGACAACTGGCGTTTAAAGGATTACGAAGCGCGTGATGGTTATGTTGCGCTGAAAAAAATAATTGCCGACGGCATCAAACCTGAAGATGTGGTCGCGGAAGTCAAAAAATCTGCTTTGCGTGGTCGTGGCGGTGCCGGATTTCCAACCGGCTTGAAGTGGAGTTTTATGCCACGCGCGTTTCCGGGTGCCAAGTATCTGGTTTGTAACACCGATGAAGGTGAGCCGGGCACGTTCAAGGATCGCGACATTATTCGCTACAACCCACACGCCTTGATTGAGGGCATGATCATTGGCGCCTATGCGATGGGCATTGAAGTCGGCTACAACTACATTCACGGCGAAATCTGGGCGGACTACGCACGATTCGAAGAAGCGCTGCAAGAAGCGCGCGACGCCGGTTATCTGGGCAACAAAATTCTGGGCTCCGAGTTTTCGTTTGAGTTACACGCGCATCACGGCTATGGCGCTTATATTTGCGGCGAAGAAACCGCCTTGCTCGAGTCACTCGAAGGCAAAAAAGGTCAACCACGTTTCAAACCACCATTCCCTGCCTCGTATGGTTTGTATGGCAAACCGACCACCATCAACAATACCGAAACGTTTGCGGCGGTACCGTCGATCATGCGTAACGGTGGTGAATGGTTTTTAAATCTGGGCAAACCGAATAACGGTGGCACCAAGATTTTCTCGGTATCCGGCCACGTCAACAAACCGGGCAACTACGAAGTGAAGTTGGGCACGCCGTTCGCCAAGCTGCTGGAAATGGCGGGCGGCATGCGCGGCGGCAAAAAAATCAAAGGCGTGATTCCCGGCGGTTCATCGATGCCAATCATCAAGGGTGACGTGATGATGACGCTTGATATGGATTACGACACCATCCAAAAAAATGGCTCGTTCCTCGGCTCCGGTGCGGTCATCGTCATGGACGAAGACACCTGCATGGTGAAAGCCGCCGAACGTTTGGCGTATTTTTATTTTGAAGAATCATGCGGCCAATGCACCCCCTGCCGTGAAGGTACCGGTTGGCTGTATCGCATTATTCATCGCATCGAGCATGGTGAGGGCCGGATGGAAGATCTGGACTTGCTGCTTAATTTGTCCGACCAAATTCAGGGGCGGACCATTTGTGCGCTCGGTGACGCGGCGGCGATGCCGGTGCGCGCGTTTGTCAAAAATTATCGTGAAGAATTTGAATATCACATTACCAACAAGCGTTGCATGGTGGCACCGGGCGGGTATTCGACGCCGGTTGCCCATGAAACCTTGGCAATGGCGGCTGAGTAATCAATATGATTAATCTGGAAATAGACGGCAAACAAGTCACAGTTGAAAACGGTGCGACCGTGATGGACGCGGCCAGCAAACTCGGCGTGTTTGTGCCACATTTTTGTTATCACAAAAAATTATCAATCGCGGCCAACTGTCGCATGTGTTTGGTGCAGGTTGAAAAAGCCCCCAAGCCGTTGCCAGCCTGCGCCACCCCCGCCACCGAAGGCATGAAGGTGCAAACCGCCTCGGATTATGCCAAAGCGGCGCAACAGGGTGTAATGGAATTTTTGTTGATCAATCACCCGCTAGATTGCCCGATTTGTGATCAGGGTGGCGAATGCCAGTTGCAGGATCTGGCGGTCGGTTATGGCAGTTCCGGTTCGCGTTATCAGGAAGACAAACGCGTGGTGACGCACAAAGATATCGGCCCGTTGGTATCGATGGAAGAAATGGCGCGTTGTATTCATTGCACGCGTTGTGTGCGCTTTGGCCAGGAAATCGCCGGCGTCATGGAGCTTGGTATGGTCGGGCGTGGTGAACATTCTGAGATCGTTTCGTTTGTTGGCAAATCAGTTGACTCGGAATTGTCCGGCAACATGATCGACCTTTGCCCGGTGGGTGCGCTCACCTCCAAACCATTTCGTTATTCCGCCCGCAGTTGGGAATTGTCGCGACGCAAGTCGATCGCGCCGCACGACGGGCTCGGCTCGAATCTAATTGTGCAAGTGAAACAAGACCGGGTGATGCGCGTGTTGCCGCTCGAAAACGATGCGATCAACGAGTGCTGGATTTCCGATCGTGACCGGTTTTCCTATGAGGCTCTGAATTCCGATCAGCGTCTCACCACACCAATGGTCAAAACCGATGGCAAGTGGCGCGAAGTCGATTGGCAAGAAGCGTTGCAAGCCGTTGCCGAGGGATTAAAAGCGGCCAAACAGAATCACGGAGCGGAATCAATCGGTGTGCTGGCGTCTCCTTCATCCACACTCGAAGAATTGTATTTGCTGAACAAACTGACGCGCGCCATCGGATCAAACAATATCGATACCCGTTTGCGTCAGCCCGATACCCGTGGTGATGGCAAGATCACTGGTGCACGCTGGCTTGGTTTGCCGATTGCCGACATTGCCGATTTGCAAAGTGTCTTGATTGTCGGCTCGACCCTGCGCAAAGAGCAACCGTTGTTATCCACACGTTTCCGTGCCGCAGCAAAACTCGGCATGCAAATCAATTTAGTACACGCCGCGGATGATGATTTGTTGATGCGTGTGGCCAACAAAGTGATTGTTCAGCCGAGCGCGCTGCCGACTGCGCTGGCCGCCATTGCCAAGGCACTGGCAGAAATCAAGGGCGGCGCGTTACCGGGCGAAGTGGCCGGAGCGATTGCCAACATCACCATCACCGATGAAGCGCGGGCGATTGCAACAAGCCTTGCCGCCAAACAAAAAGTTGCGGTATTTTTGGGCAACGTCGCCCAGCAACACCCACAAGCCTCCGCGCTGCATGTGCTGGCTCAGGAAATCGCCCGACTTGCCGGCGGCACCGTGGGCTTTTTTGCGGCGGCAGCCAACAGTGTGGGTGCGGCCGTGGTTGGCGCACAAGCCGGTGGTGATGGCTTGTGTCCGCAGGGTATGGTCACGTCACCGTTAAAAG
>JAYTBF010000315.1:0-3081 GCA_043737175.1 Burkholderiales bacterium | reverse complement strand
TCGCGTACGGATCCTGAAAAATCATCTGGAATCGTTTGCGCAACTGCTGCTGCTCCTGCGTGGAGGCCTTGGCCATATCGACGCCGTCAAAAATGACCGAGCCACGTGACGGTGCGTACAGGCCACACACGACACGGGCGATGGTGGATTTGCCGCAGCCGGATTCACCGACCAATGACAAGGTTTCACCACGTTTGATCTTGAATGACAGTCCATCTACGGCTTTGAGAATGGTGCGAGGCTGACCGTCGATGACGCGGTTGAGCCATGGTTTAGAAACGTCAAAATCACGCGCCAGATCGCGTACCTCGAGTAATACTTGGTTGGTTGGATTGCCAGATTTTCCGGAGTTAATCATACGGACACCGTTGGTTTGGTTGCAGCGGTCGATGTGGCATATAACCAGCAGGCCGCATCGGTTTTGCCGGTTGGCATGAGATTCGGTCGTTCGCTGGTGCAGCGTGCGCCGACTTCGTTTTTTCGTGTGCAGCGGGGGTTAAACGCACAGCCGGTTGGGATGGCGTTTAAACGCGGCATGCTGCCGTCGATTTGTGTCAAGCGTTCCACGTCTTCGCCGAGTGTTGGGATCGCGCCCATCAACCCCACGGTGTACGGATGTTTGGGTTTGTGAATCACTTCGGCAACCGGGCCGATTTCAGCGATGCGTCCGGCGTACATGACGGCGACACGGTCGGCGGTTTCGGCGATCACACCCATATCGTGGGTGATCAGCAATACCGAGGTGCCGTGTTCACGGCAAAGTTTTTTTAGCAGCGTAATAATTTGCGCTTGAATCGATACATCGAGGGCGGTGGTTGGTTCATCGGCGATGATGAGTTTTGGTTGCGCGGCAAGGGCGAGTGAAATCACCACCCGCTGACGCATGCCCCCGGAAAACTGGTGCGGATAATGATCAAAACGTTTTTCAGCGGCGGGGATGCCGACTTCGTTTAACAATGCAATCGCACGTTTTTTGGCTTCTTCAGGCGATACCGGCAAATGGGTGAGGATGGTTTCGGTGATTTGTTTGCCGATGGTGTAGAGCGGATTCAACGACGTCAGTGGGTCCTGAAAAATCGCACCAATTTCACGGCCACGAATCTTGCGCATTTCTTCGAACGGCAGATTATCGATGCGCCGGCCGTTGAGAATGATTTCGCCGGATGCAATGCGCCCGGGTGGTTCGAGCAAACGAATGATGGCCGCACCGGTGAGTGACTTGCCGGCACCGGATTCACCGACTACACCCAATACTTCGCCGGGAGCGATGCTAAAGCTGATGTCATCGACCGCCGTGAGCAGACCGCGACGGGTGGGGAACTGGATGCGGAGGTTTTTGACTTCAAGTAAGGGAGTTGTCATTTTGATATTTCCACTAGCGCAGTTTCGGGTTCAAGGCGTCGCGCAGCCAATCACCGATGATATTGATCGACAACACCAGAATCACCAGCATGACACCGGGGAATACGGTAATCCACCACTCACCCGAGAATAGAAAGTCATTGCCGATCCGAATCAAAGTGCCGAGCGATGGCTGGGTCGGTGGTACACCCACACCCAAGAAGGACAGGGTGGCTTCGGTAATGATGGCGGTGCCAACGTGTAAGGTGGCCAGCACCAACACCGGCCCCATTACGTTTGGTAAGACGTGGCTGAACATAATGGCCAAGGGTTTGCGTCCGATCACACGTGCGGCTTGTACGTATTCTTTGTTGCGTTCTACCAGCGTCGAGCCACGTACGGTGCGAGCGTATTGCACCCACCCGGACGCCGCAATGGCAAAGATCAACACGTACACGGCGACGTCATCGTGACCATCGGCACCCAGTACCGCGCGCGCCACACCGTCGATCAACAGTGCGATCAAAATCGCCGGAAACGACAACTGAATGTCGGCGACGCGCATGATAAACGCATCCAATGCGCCACCGATATAACCGGACAACAGCCCGAGGGTAATGCCGATTACCATCGACAAGGCCACGGCGCACACACCCACCAGCAGCGACACGCGTGAACCATACATGATGGTGGATAACACATCACGCCCCTGATCATCGGTGCCGAGGAAAAACTGCGATTTACCGGCGGCCGTCCAAGCGGGCGGCGTAAAGGCGTCAAGCAAATTCAAGGTCTTTAAATCAAACGGGTTGTGTGGCGCCAGTATTGGTGCCAGGAATGCACCAAGAAAACAGATCAGTGACAACACTGCGGCAAGGATCACCAGCGGGTGGCGCTTAAAGCTGTACCAAAGATCACTATCGAGCGCGCGCTTGAATGTATCAATCATGTTAATGCCCTCCCGATCCGGATTGCTCAACACGTAGTCGGGGGTCTACCGCAAAGTACAACAGGTCAACAATCAAATTTACCGCCACAAAAATAAAGCCAATCAAACAAAGATAGGCGGCCATCACTGGAATGTCTGCAAACTGCACCGCCTGAATAAACAACAAACCCATACCCGGCCATTGGAATACGGTTTCGGTAATGATGGCAAAGGCAATAATGCCGCCCAATTGCAGCCCGGTGATGGTGATCACCGGCACCAGGGTATTTTTCAGCGCGTGGCCAAAATGAACCGCGTTATTTGTAAGGCCGCGGGCCCGGGCAAATTTGATGTAATCGGTGCGCAGCACTTCGAGCATTTCCGCGCGTACCAGACGCATGATAAGCGTGATTGGATAAAAACCGAGTGTGACCGCCGGCAGGATAATGGCACGCAGGCCATCGGCGGTGAGAAAGCCGGTGGACCAAAAGCCGAGCTGGGTGACTTCACCCCGACCAAACGATGGCAGCCACCCTAACCAAACCGCAAACACCAAAATCAAAAAGATGCCGATCAAAAAATTCGGCAACGAGACACCGACCAGCGAACCGGTCAACAACAGTTTGGAGGTCCATTTGTCACGATTGAGGGCGGTGTAGACACCCATCGGAATGCCAACAAATAATCCGAATACGGCCGCAGTCATGGCCAACTCCAGCGTGGCGGGCAAACGTTCGATGAGCAACTGCGATACCGGCCGTCCGAGTCGCAGGGAAATGCCGAAATTACCTTGCAGGGCATTACCGATAAAG
>JAYTBF010000314.1:0-7586 GCA_043737175.1 Burkholderiales bacterium | reverse complement strand
TCCGGGGTGAGAGCCGTTGCTACAATAAATTGAATCGAAAGATTCGATGTATCCGCCCGACAGGCTTGCCTGTCGGGCTTTTCATTTTTGACGTGTAGGTTCTTTGATCAGGGTTCTGGCAATTGGCTGCGGTTGTTGATTGCTGTAAGATTTTGGAAGTAGTCTGCCAAGATACCCGCACTAGCTAGACAAATGCAACATTTTTATAAGCGTAACCTGCGCGTCGATATTGACGCTACAAGCATTTCTTGCCGTAAACGCCCGACTATCCTTGCTTTTTCCAAATTATCTTTGTTGTTGCGGTGATTACGCCTTTTAGTTGCCTATCATTTACCTGGTGGGTTTTCGGCATCGGCGCGGTACCGCAAACTCATCAAAATTCGCCACAATTTTGGCTTAACCACATTGGACTGTAATGACCGCTATTTTCCACCTTGCAATCAACGTCACCGATCTCGACGCCGCGCGGCGTTTTTATGGTGATTTGCTTGGCTGCAGCGAAGGGCGCAGCACCGCGACCTGGGTGGATTATTCGTTTTTTGGTCATCAACTTTCGCTGCATCTCGGCACCCCTCTCACCACCGCCGCCACCGGAAAAGTCGGTGAACACATGGTGCCCATGCCGCACTTTGGAGTGGTGCTGCCGTTGGCAGAGTGGCGGGCCTTGGCGGACAGTCTGAATGCGAACGGTGTTGAATTTGTTATCGCGCCGAGTGTGCGTTTTGCCGGGCAGCCGGGTGAACAACACACCATGTTTTTTGTTGACCCGTTTGGCAATCCACTCGAGATAAAAGGGTTTCGGGATATGGCAGCTGTGTATGCCGCCTGATCGGTCAGCGCGCGGGGTGATCGCGTTTGTCTCTCAAAAAAATGATGGCGACTGGATTGGAGTTTTGTCAGCAGCCATGCCCTTGGAACGGGTGGTGGCGGATCGTGAATTGAATGATGAAGCCGCCCAGGCTGTTGATATTGTGGTGGTCGCCACGCCAGACGCGACGCGGCTGGCGCGCTACAAAAACGTCAAATGGATTCAAAGTGTGTGGGCGGGGGTCGAACGTTTGTTGCCGATTACCGCGGCGCGCAGCCTGCCATTGGTCCGCCTGGTTGATCCGATGATGGCGCACACCATGGCTGAATCGGTGCTGGCGTGGACACTTTATTTGCATCGCGATATGCCGGCATACGCGGCGCAACAACGCAACCAACTGTGGCTGCAACGGCCCTATCGTCCGGCAGGTGAGCTGACCGTTGGACTTCTCGGTTTGGGCGAACTCGGCCAGGTGGCCGCAATGCGTTTGCTGGCGGCCGGTTATCGTGTCTGTGGCTGGAGTCGCGAACTCAAAAAAATTAACGGCGTAACGTCATACGCGGGCGAAGCGGGCCTCACTTCGTTACTGCAACAAACGCAAATTTTGGTGGTGTTACTGCCGTTGACAGCAGACACGCGCCAATTACTCGATCAACAGCGGCTGGCGTTGCTACCCGGCGGGGCGGCGGTGATTAATTTCGCGCGCGGTCCGGTGCTTGACACCGATGCGCTGATTGCCGCGCTGAATACGAATGCGTTATCGCATGCGGTGTTGGATGTGTTTGCAACCGAGCCCTTGCCAACGGACAACGTCCTTTGGTCACACGCGTCGGTCACCGTCTTGCCGCATATTTCTGCAATCACCAATCAATTGAGTGCGTCAAAAATTGTCGCGGCCAATATTGCCAATTATCGGGCGACGGGTGATTTGCCCCCTATCGTTGACGTAGTTCGTGGGTATTAAGCGACCAACACCAAAACCGGACTGAAAAGTTTCTGGTCGCCGTTGCCAACAATGTCGTTAATGCGCTGAGTGGCAATGGGTGGTGTCGAACCAGACAACCCGCGCACACCAATTTTGGATATATTAATCTCCAAAAAAAATGGGGTGATCTTTCGACCACCCCAGAAGGCGCACTCTCGAATACTTACAGAAGAAAACATCGGTTCGCGGGGACCTATCCGCTTGCCATTCCGCCCAGGGAGGGAGGGCGGTCTGTAAGTATTCAAGTTAACTATCGCAATTGCCATGCCAGATTCTTGTTGAACCGATAATTCTTGCTTTGCGGGGCATGGTGCGCATAACGGCAAGCGCGCCCCAGACATATTTGTCGCCAAATCACGACGCAATTGGCGGCTTTTTGCTAAGTGGTTGTTTTTGTGTGGCAATTGTCGTCGTTGTTTGACGACAAAAATGACCGCCGATGTGACGCAATGGGTCGCAAAAATTCACCTTTCCCACGCTTCAACAGCCGGTCAGATTTTGAAATGGGCTGCTTCCAAACCGTGTCGTTGCAGCAGTTTGTAAAACTCGGTGCGATTGCGTTTGGCAATTTTTGCCGCCTGCGTGACACTGCCACCGGTGAGTTTTAACAGGCGTGTCAGGTAATCGTATTCGAATTGTCGACGCGCTTCTTCAAAGCCATCGAGGCTATCCTTGCCGAGTTGCATGGCCTGTTCGACCACAATCAACGGCACAATTTCGGTGGTCGTTAAGGCGACCGCCTGTTCGACCACGTTGAGCAACTGGCGGATGTTGCCCGGCCACGGCGCGGCGAGCATGGTGGACAGGGCATCGGGAGAAAAACCGCTGACACGTTTGGCGTAGTGTGCCGCCAGACGTTTCAAGAATGCGGCCAACAATAGCGGGATATCTTCACGGCGTTCACGCAGCGGCGGAATTTTGAGGGTAACCACATTCAGGCGGTAAAACAAATCTTCGCGAAATTCACCGGCGTCGCGCGCCTTGACCAAGTCCCGATGGCTGGCCGAAACAATACGCACATTTACTGCAATATTCTTGACATCTCCGACCGGGCGAATTTCATGACTCTCGAGTGCACGCAACAATTTCACCTGTAAAGCAGCCGGCATGTCACCGATTTCATCCAGAAAAAGTGTGCCACCATCGGCCTCCAGAAATAAGCCGGGATGATCAGCAATGGCACCGGTAAAGGCGCCTTTTTTATGGCCGAATAATTCACTTTCCAGCAATGCTTCCGGGATCGCGCCGCAGTTCAGCGCCACAAATGGTTTGCCAGCGCGTGGACTGGCATCATGTAACGCCCGCGCCAAAATTTCCTTACCGGTACCACTTTCGCCTTGTATCAAAACACTGGCCTCACTTTGCGCCACGCGCTCCGTGCGGATCAATAATTCTTCCATCATCGGCGAGCGCGTGATGATGGATGCACGCCACAGTGCGATGCCGGCAGGGGCAGATGCACGTTTGATCGCGCCGTGGGTGCCGTGTAACGTCAGTGCACGCGCCACCTTTGCCAGCAAATCGTTGGCGTCGTAGGGTTTGGTCAGGTAACCGAACACACCATCCTGTGTTGCCGCGACCGCATCGGGGATGGTGCCGTGTGCCGTCAAAATAATGACCGGCAAACCGCTATAACGCTCATTGATTTCCGCAAACAGGCCCATGCCGTCCATGCCATCCATGCGTAAATCGGTGATCACCAAATCAGGACGCTCTGCGGCGATTTTCGACAACGCCTGTTGGCCGCTGGATGCGGTGTCGACGTGATAACCGGTGGCGCGCAAGCGAAGGGCAAGCAAATGCAGCAGATCGGCGTCGTCATCGACTAATAATAAATGTCCGGTGGTGGTGGAAGTTGCAGCCATTGGATTTTTTGGTCTTTCCATTAATTCAAACATTGTCTTACCCTGTCAATTGGATAGGACCTTATATGCATGAATCGTGCCGGATTACCGATGATGCACCCATGATACCGAGTCCAACCATTTCTGCCAGCGTAAATCGTTGCTTGCTAGCGTCGATCAGCGTGGAATTACCCTTGGCCCGTCCGCCTTGGCAATATCACCCGGATTCGTGCACCGCGCGGCTTTGCGGCGACGTTGTTGTCGTCAGAGACGTTATCGTCGTCATCACCACGGTGGTTGCTTTTCGCAACCGCTGCGACAGTGCCGTGATGCAGTTCAACGTAATCACGGACAATGGCCATGCCCAACCCAGTGCCCTTGGTGGCCGATTTAATGGCCGACGCGGTACGAAAAAAGGGCTCAAATATGCGCTCGCGATCGGCCTCGGCAATGCCCGGCCCATCGTCGATCACCTCAATCACCGCGTTCTCCTGTTGTTTCACCAGCCTGATGATGATGGTTCCACCAACCGGGGAATATTTGACGGCATTGGACAATAAGTTATCAAGTACCACGCGAATTTTATTGGCGTCGCCCTGCAGTGACACTTTCTCGGATTCGCGTCGTATGAAAATGGATTTGGCGACCAGCGTGATTTTATGCGTGTCGAGCACCTCGTCAACCAAATCCAATAACTGCAGCGGGGCAAGAATCAATGCCTGCGTTTCTTTCAGCCTGCGCGCCGATTGTGACTGGCTATAGGATAAAAGATCTTGAATAAGACGTTCTAATGATTGCGAATTTTGTTTGAGAATGCGCGCGATTTCCTTCTGTTCGGAGTTGAGCTCCCCGACCAATTCCTCGGCAAGTAAATCCGAACCTTCCCGCAACGCCGTCAGCGGTGTTTTGAGCTCATGGGACACGTGCTGAAAAAATCGCGTTTTCTGGTCTTCCAATTCGATTAACCGCTGCCTTAACCAATCGAGTTGTTTGCCGAGTTTTTCAATGTCGCGCGGCCCGGAAACACGGATGCGTTTGGCGAATTTGCCTTCCCCCAATCGATCAATGGCCGCACCCAAATCACGAATAGGTCGCGCCAGCAAATAGCTGAATCCGGCGATCAGCAATAACGCCGACGGCACAATGGCCAGCATTTGCCAAATGACCTGTTTGCGCGATTTTGCAGCGGAGGCACGTAACGTTGCGACCTCGGTTTCCACGCTACGGTCGGCGATGGCATTCAGTCCCATGGCGGTATTGGTCAATTCCGCAAACTCACGCTCAACTCTTTTTTGTAACAGCGGCGTTTGGTTTTCGGCGGACAAAATAGGATTTGCCGCCCGCTCGAGTGATCGAACGTGATTTGCCGCAGCGAGCATTTCCGGCGTCAGTGGCAACTGACTGAGTTGCTGCAACTGTTGCAAAAATTGTTCACGTGCGCGCCCGTGTCCTTCAATTAAATCGCGGTTGCCCGATCCGGCAATGAGTCGGGCCGATTTTTCCAGTGCGGCTGCGCTGCTGCTGAGTTGTCGGACGGTTTGGGTGGTGAGCGTGGCATTCACCACCGCGCGCTGACTTTGCCCGGCAAGGCGCTCAATAAAAAACGCATTCGACACCAACCCGGCAATCAACGGCAGCGTGACAATACCAAACCCTACCAGCAACAAACCGAGGAATGAGGTTGGATAACGCAATTGGCTCGGTTTAAAACGCGAAGAGTTTTTTTCAGTCATGACAATTTGTTTCATATTCTTGCATTACCGGGACGGGTTGACGCAACCTGTGTTGTGACCATTAGGCCGGCTGGGGAGTCGATATTGGCTGATACCGTTTGTGCCTTGCAATGATAGAATCAATTCCCTATTTCCGCTATTAGATACAGGAGCCGCCGAATGGCCACGTACGAATCAGATGTGACTAAATTTGTTCGCGAGATGATGGAGCAAAAGCCGGAGTTGAAGGAATTGCAAAAACAAAACCGGGCGACGTGGTGGGACAAGAAACTCGATTTTGAGCAGATCGATCGTAACAATGCATCAGAGGCACCCAAAGCCCCGTATGCGTATTTTCCGTTGCCCAAACCCAGCGACAAGTCTTAAACGGCCCGTTGGGTTTTGCAGTTGGCCGCCGTTGCCGGCGCCACAACCCGTTTGCAATTCAATTGAATAATGCCAACACCGCATCCAACCCGCCAGTGTTGATTGCGTGTGTCGCCTGCGATTGCACCACCGGTTTGGCGCAATACGCGATCGAGACCCCCGCCTCGGCCATCATTTTTAAATCGTTTGCGCCATCACCAATGGCGATGATTTGTTCCCGAACAATTTTCAATTGCTGTGCGGTTTGGCGCACGTGACGCGCTTTGCCGTCGGCGTCACACAGTTCGCCAGTGACGCGGCCGGTCAATTTGCCATCGACAATTTCCAATTGATTGGAAAACGCGGCGTTGAGCCCCAGGCGGTCTTTCAGCCGGTCGGTAAAAAACGTAAATCCACCCGATACCAGCAGCGTGTAAATACCAGCAGCGTGCGCGGCATGGATCAATGTTTGCGCGCCGGGGGACAATTGCAGTCGCTCATCGTAAACGCGTTGTAATACGTTTTCGTCGAGTCCGGCGAGCAATGCTACCCGCTGCCGGAACGATGCGGGCCAGTCCATGTCACCACGCATGGCCGCGGCGGTGATGGCGGCGACCTCTGATTTTTTTCCAGCAAAGTCGGCAATTTCATCGATGCACTCAATGGTGATGAGTGTTGAATCCATGTCCATGACAAGCAAGCGAAAATCGCTGAATTTCACCGCCATGTTATGCCGCCACCTTGCCTAGGGATTCGTCGGGTGCCAGCTCGCGCAAGACCGACTTAATTTCCAGCACCCGGTCGTTCAATTTAACGAGTGGTTTATCAATTTTGAGTTTGTCCGGCCCGGCCAGTTTGAAATGCTTTTTTTGCTGCACCAATTGAATCACGCGCTGCGGGCGAATCGGTGTGTCACGGCCAAACTGAATGCTGATCGATACCGCACTGGCATCGATCTTGATCAAATCCAACGGCTTGCCAATGATTCGTAATTCGTGACTGTTGATCAACGTTATGGTCGCTTCTGGCATGGTGCCAAAACGATCAACCAATTCTTCTTTTAATTCTGACAAGCCGTCACTGCTGTCGCAATTGGCGAGGCGTTTGTAAATGACCAGTCGTTCATGCACATCACCGCAGTACGTTTCCGGTAACAACGCCGGTGAGTGCAGATTAATTTCAGTGGAAACATTGAGTGGTTTGGACAGGTCGGGTTCTTTGCCGGCTTTTAATGATTTGACCGCGTGGTTGAGCATGTCGGTGTAGAGCGTAAAGCCGATGTCCTGGATACCGCCGGATTGTGAGTCGCCCAGTACCTCACCGGCGCCGCGAATCTCCAGATCGTGCATCGCCAAATAGAAACCAGCGCCCAAATCTTCCATCGCTTGAATGGCCTCCAAGCGGCGTTTGGCGTTGACATTGAGTGCGCCTTCCGGTGGTGTCAACAAATAGGCGTAGGCCTGATGATGTGAGCGGCCGACACGACCACGCAACTGGTGCAACTGCGCCAATCCAAATTTGTCGGCGCGGTGAATCAGTATGGTGTTGGCAGTGGGCACATCAATGCCGGTTTCAATAATGGTTGAGCACAGCAACACGTTGTTCTTTTGGTGATAAAAATCACGCATCACCCGTTCGAGTTCACGTTCGGGCAACTGGCCGTGGGCAATGGCGATACGCGCTTCCGGCACCAGCCGCTCCAATCGTTCCAATTGGTTGCGGATGGTCTCGACTTCGTTGTACAGGTAATACACCTGGCCGCCACGCTTCAACTCGCGCATGATGCCTTCGCGAATGGTGCCATCCGAAATCGCATGCACAAAGGTCTTGATCGCCAGACGTCGCTGCGGAGCAGTGGCAATGACTGAAAA
>JAYTBF010000313.1:0-7630 GCA_043737175.1 Burkholderiales bacterium | reverse complement strand
CGATGAGTGCCAAATCCAGAATTTCATTGATTAAGTCCAGCAGGTACCACCCGGCCTGAAGTATTTGGTTGATGCTGCGCGCTTGGGACAGTGTCGGCTGCGGTGTGCCGGATTCAATCAATTGCGCAAACCCCAGAATCGCCCCCAGCGGGGTACGCAATTCATGACTCATGCTTGACAGGAAGTCTGACTTTGCCAAATTGGCTTTTTCCGCCACCAACGTTGTCCGCTCAAGCTCAATATTTTTTTCCTGCAGTGCCTGATCAAGTCGCGTACGTTCGGCTTCGATGCGCTTTCGCACCGTGTTGTCACGCAGCAGGCCGGTAAAGTAGCGGTGGCCGGCCAGCATTAAATCCGCCACGGCAATTTCCATTGGAAAAGTGCTGCCATCCTTGCGTCGGCCGGTGACTTCGCGGCCCAGCCCACTTTCGCGTCCCGCGTCGCCGGCGCTGTAGTATTCAAGCGAGCCATTGAGTAAATCTTTATCCAGTTCGGGCACCAACACACTGAATTCTTGACCGACGATTTCTGCGCTGGTGTAGCCGAACATGCGTTCGACCGCCGGATTGATGGAGTTGATGATGCCGCCACGCGCGCGGAAGGTAATAATGCCGTCGGCGGCCGTGTTGAGAATCGCCTGAATCATGGCGGTGCCATCACGCAACGCTTGTTGTACGGCATATTCAGCGCTGACATCACGAAATACCAGCACCGCACCGATAATCGTGCCGTCACGGTCACGAATGGGCGCACAACTGTCGGCGATGTCACATTCGCTGCCGTCGCGTGCGATCAACACGGTGTGGTTGGCGAGGCCCTGAATGGTGCCGGTGGCGAGGGTTGCCACCACCGGAATGGTCGTAGGCTCACGTGTTTCTTTGTTGATAATGTGAAAAATTTCATCCACCGGACGACCACTGGCATCGGCCTGACCCCAGCCGGTGAGTAACTCGGCAGCCGGATTGAGGTGCATGATGCAGCCCTGTGCATCGGTGGCGATGACGGCATCACCAATGGAATTTAATGTCACCGCGAGTTTTTCTTCGCTCTGGCGCAGGGTGTTGTTGGCTTGCTGCAATTGCGTATTCATACCTTCCTGAAAGTCCAGCAAATGCTGTGTTTCAAGATGCGCGAGGTTTGCCAACCGATGTTTTAACTCACGGTTGACAAAATACGCCGCTAGCAGGCCGAACAGCAACGTCAGCACACTGGTGGCGACAATCACGCTGAACAAATTGCGGATACTCAATTGGAATTCCGCCTCCTGCATTGCAAGTTGTGTTTTTTTAATCTGAATAAATTCGCCAATTGGGACCTGAATCAAATCCATCAACCGCCTGCCTTCACCGCCACTTACGGCGGCTGCAGCAGCAACGATGCCGACACTGCGCCGCAGGGCAATTACCTGGTCCATTTGCGCCAATTTGGCATCAACCAGGGGCGGCAAACTTTCCAAGTATGACTTTGCCGTCCCGGCCATCGCTATTTGACGCAATTCGTCCAATTTCCCGCCAATATGATCACGCGCTGCCAGGTAGGGCGAAAGAAAAACGTCATCACCGGTCAGGGTAAAGCCGCGCTGAGCACTCTCGGCAGTGCTCAGCGACGATATTATTTCATTGGCGCGATCGAGTAACACATAGGTGTCAGAGCGTGCGGTTGCGGATGTTTCGATTTGTTTGAAGGCGACAAATGAGGTCACGATCACCATCGCGATCAAAACGGCGGCGATGACCGCGAGCAGAACAATTTTTGTATTAGTCTTCAAGACGAAAAGGCCCTTGTCACTACGGTTGTAATTGTGGAGTTCAGGTGACCGGGTTGGTTCGCGTCGATTTAAATCGGGTGATGCATGGGTGTTATCCGCGCCAACAGTCTATCGTTTGTTGCACAACGGAGACCTGACACGCCGAATCGCCGTAATGGATGGAGCACGGATGGCACACCTTGTCCATATACCATGAATGGTAGCGACTATTATTTGTCCCGTCAGTACGTTAGCGCACAGATTGCCTGTCGATTTCTGGTCAGCTGAATATCGCGCTCCCGCATTGTGCACTCATTGTGGGCTAATTCGGACCAATGGCACCAATGGCACCAAGGCACCAGGGGTGCCAAGGCACCACCAGCAATGGGCCAGATGTAATTTGCAGGTTAGATGGCTGTCGTTGACCTCGGTCTCCCATCATGGATCGCCCCGCCTTCCTCTTCCCAGGATTGAACGTTTTTTTTGTCGAGTTTTCTAGCGGCATGCTGTTGATGACACATGACCTGCTGTACCAATCGCACCAGCAACCATGCGCCAGCGCCAATTGCAATCGCGCCGAGAATTTGTGTGTTGCTTTTCATACTTGCTCCATTGAAGTTAATTGACCGGCGGTGATTCCGCCCCAGGCTCCGTTATACCTAATTCACCCGCGTGTGGTCTGTGCGCAAGCATACCGAGCCGTTGCTGCCTGAAGCGGGCGTTACAACGGTAACGGCGTGGTGGGCATGGTGGGCATGGTGGGCGTGGTTGGCGTGGTGGATTGGGGACGACTCGAGGTGGACATATGATCGGCGGCGGGCAGATGTTCGACCGAAACGTCGCCGCGATTGGGCCAAGTTTCTAGCAAAATCATGGTGATCGCAAGCCCAACGGGGCCAAGAATCAAACCCGCCGGACCAAACAGAATCAGGCCGCCGACGATCGACAGGAAGGCGAGAACGGTATGCATTTTGAGTCGGCCGCCTACTAACAACGGACGCATCAGGTTGTCGATGGTGCCAACCACAAATATGCCCCAGACCGCCAGAATCAGCGCCTTGTACCAATTACCTTCCAATGCGAGCAACGCCGCTGCTGGGATCCAAACGACAAAAGCGCCCAGCACCGGCACCACCGCCAGCAACGCCATCATCACGCCCCACAGCAATGGTGCTGACAAACCAAGAAACCAAAACATCAACCCACCAAGCAACCCTTGCATCGACGACACGGCAAGTGTGCCATACACGGTTGCGTGGATGGTGTCGTCCACTCGGGTATACAGCCGATTCATTTGCGCCGCCGACAATGGTGACAACACCCGCAATGACTGCAACAGAGAGTCGCGGTCGCGCAGGAAAAAAAACAGTAGGTAGAACGTTAGGAAAATACCAATCAACTGAACCAATGACCCTTTGATGATCACACTGCCGGTGGAGCTCAGCCACGCCGTAAATGACTTGGCGATTTCCGGCAGGTCGATATGGCTCTCGACCTGGTCGATCAGCGACGCAACAAAAGGCTGGGTCTCCAGTTGGTGGCGCCATTCGCCGGTCTTGACTTTTGTCTCGACGAGTTTCGCGCCCTTTACGGCCTGAATGGCGAGCTGTTGTCCGACGAAAGTCGCCGGCACAACCACGATGAGAGCAATCACCAATGTCGAAACCGCGGCGGCCAAACCAGAATGCCTGAACCATTTTTCCAGACGGCGTTGCATCGCGGAAAATAAAACGGCCAACGCCAGCGCGCCGGTAATGGCCGAAAGGAAGGGCACGGCCAATCGATAACAGAGATAGATGCCGAGCGCAGTCGCAACCACCATCACGAAGGTGTGGATGAGACGCGGCGATCCGGTGTCGATCACGGCCGATGCCGCGACCTGCATAGATTCTGTTTGGTTCAGATGGCCTCCTCTGTATTCGTCACAGCGGCCGAGCCACAACGATGAACACAGCATGCGCGCGGCGCGACCTGTCAGTCTGTGCGGCGTCGCACAATGTACCGATTCATCGTTTGATACGAAAAAAAACAGCCAAACACGTCGAGAATAAACGCCCGTTCAAATGTCCTGATTCAACATTGGGTTGCGCTTCTCGACCATCGATTATGAAAATTGAAAGTCGTTTATTCGCGCGGCTTTTCAGGCGAAATTGTCTGCGCGAGGCCGCCGATAATGGACTATTGTCACTTTACTGTTGGTATAGCCGAAACTGCTCAACTTTGTCGCCCGGACGTGCACCTTCCCAGCGTAATGACCATGGCGCGGAAATATCCGGTTCACTTGCCTTTGTGCCCTGTACCAGTAACCAGCGGCAATCTGACGCGCCGGGTGATTTGGGGCCGACAAATCGCAGCTGCGAAAAATAATCGAACATTGCCCTTTGTGGTTCGCCTATATTCAATCCGACGATGCAGCGATGCACTTGCGTCTTGTCCGCGTTGATCAACGCGGACACCTCATTGACCGGTGCCCGATAACTTCGCACATGATCCACGGCCGGTAAGCCGAGCAGATTGAGCAGCACCCACAGAAGCGTAATGCCCGCCGCCCAATTCACTACCGCACGTCGATTATTTCGATGTGCCATTACCACCGCGTAGATCCACACACCCGTCAGCGCAGCCGCGATCACCACTGGAACCCACAGGAGAATAAAGGTAAAACCCGGCGCCGCACGTGCCACTGCGCGTGCGGCGCCTTCTGGAAAGCCAATCACCGCAGCGGTCCAATAAAGCCATAACGCCAATGCGGCTGTTCCAAAAAAAACCAGCCCAAACCAGTCGACAAAACTGGCGACGCCTTTTGGCAATCGATCAAGCGAATGCGCAGCCGCGAGCGCCAACGGCAGCAAAAGCAAAAGCGCCGCAGTGTCGCGCCCATCGCGAAACAACGATATCCAAAATAGCAGAACGCCAAAGGCGGCAATCGGCAGGGCCAACTCTATGCGCTCACGAATAATCCGCCGGTCCCGATGCCACAACCAGATGGCCATCGGCAGAGTCGGCAATGCATACCACGGCAAGATTTGAAAGACGTACAGCGGCGCAATGGTGGTGCGCAGATGTGTGTCGAACATCGACGCGCCCAGCACACCCTCAAAGAACATGGCGTTGGTGAGCAGGCCGTTCAACCACAACACCAGTGGATAAATGCTGCCACCAATCAACAAGATGGCCAGACAAATGAGAATGCCGCGGCTAAACGCGCGATTTTGCCAATCATGCAGAACAGCCATCATGGCCAACGCGATCGCGGGCACCACCAATGCGGGCAACAGTCCGATGGATAACGCCATCACCAACGCACCGATGCCGGCGGTGATGCCTTTGCGCGCTTCAAAGCGGATGCGGGTCAGGCCGTATATGGCAATGGCCATTCCGGTCAGCCCGGCGATTTCGGGATTCAACTCGTGCGCACGTAATAACAATCCGAGTGAACCGATCAGCAATGCCACAGCAATCCGGCCGGCACGTTCATCAAACAACTTGTTGGCTGATTTGTACAAATAGAAAATGGTCACAAACATGCACATGCCACTTGCCAGCCGCGCGCCGTCGTGGGCGGGTAAGACAAATGACCAAAGTTTCGCGCTGAGTGTCGCCAGCCAATAATAAAGTGGCGGGTAGTCGATATGCACCACTCCGGCGATATGTGGAACCAGCCATGTGTCGGCGCTGGTCAGCATCGAATACACCACGCCCATGGCCATGGCCTCATCGGGTTTCCATGGGTCGTGGCCGATCAGGCCGGGCACCAGCCAGGCAAAACAAATAATCACAAACAATGCGGTTTTGATCGGTGAGGCGGTGCCGTCGAAAACGATTGGACGGGTCATGGTATCGGCGAAACCGGAATTTGGTTTATGGCCTGCAGATTCGCTGGGTTGTTTACTGCGCACGGTCAGGGGTCCCGCCGAAAATTATTGGATGGGTTTGAAACAGAGATCGGACAAATTGTACGCCGGTGCCCCTGTTGATCGCTTGAAAAGATCGTGCTCCCAACCCATTCTGGGCCCACAAAATCAAAAGGCAACCGCGAGGTTGCCTTTTGGAGTGGTGCCTGCCAGCAATTATTCAGCGGCTTCAGCGGATTCGGCGGTTTTACCGGCGCTGGTACGTGCATAACGCTGCTTGAATTTGTCAATACGGCCGGCTGTGTCCATGATTTTGTGTTTGCCGGTGTAAAACGGGTGCGACTCGGAAGATACCTCGATACGAATAACCGGATATTCCTTGCCATCGGTCCACTTGATTGTTTCTTTGCCTTTGGTTTCGGCAGTGGTTTTGGTCAGAAATTTGAAATCGCAGGAAGAGTCAAAAAAAACAACTTCGCGAGTGGTTGGATGGATGTCAGCTTTCATTTGAAGGTACCTTTCTTTCCGTAAAGGGTTCACCGCTGTGAACCTCTATGCGAACAAGCGCGCAAGCGCGTATATATAGTGCGGGATGAAAAATTTGTGAGCCCGGTCAAAAAGCAAATCACGGGAACCCGAAATTATGCACAAAAACAGCCGATTACGCAATCATTGGCGTGCGTATGCCGCCTGCTGGCGTCTGATAGAGTGACGGGATGGAAAAAGATAAAAAACCGGTCCACACTGCCGAAAATGGTGAAAAAGACACTCAAATCGCCGCTGAACTCAAGGATTTGATCGTCAAAACCCGCCATAAGGCCAAAATACGCGGAAAATCCCTCGCCTATACCGCCACCTGTGGCACCTGGGTGTTGACCGAAGAACACGATAAAGATGGTGAACATCTCGGCCAAAAGCCCAAATCGGCGATGTTTTTCACCGCCTACACCTTGGACGGCACGCCCGACCTGGCCAAACGTCCCATCATGTTTTGTTTTAACGGTGGGCCCGGCTCGAGCTCGGTTTGGGTGCATTTGGGTTTGTTGGGCCCAAAACGGGTTGCATTGGATGCAGAAGGCTACGCAGGCGCCCCCCCATACCGGCTGATTGATAACGCCTATTCCATGCTGGCCGATGCCGATCTGGTATTTATTGATCCAATTGGCACCGGTTATTCGCGCATGGTCGAAGGCGAAAAAACCAAAGAGTTTCACGAGTATCAACGTGATTTGGAAAGTGTTGGTGCCTTTATTCGCCTTTATGTATCGCGTAATGGACGATGGGCCAGTCCAAAATTTATTGCCGGCGAAAGTTACGGCACTACCCGTGCTTGTGGCTTGGCTGGGTTGTTACAGGATAAATACGGCATGTATCTGAATGGCTTGTTGCTGATTTCAGTTGCACTGGATTTTCAAACCCTGCGATTTGATCATGGCAATGATTTGGCACCAACCATGTTTTTGCCGACTTATGCGGCCACCGCCTGGAAACACAAAAAACTGCCTGCCGATTTGCAAAAAAAATCGCTCGCCAATCTGCTGAAGGACGTCGAGGACTTTACCGAGGGCGAATACGCAGCAGCCCTCTTCAAAGGCGATAAATTATCAGACAAAGAATTTAATGCCATGGCGGAAAAGGTCGCGCGCTACACCGGCCTGTCTGTTGACTATGTGAAGTCGACCAAACTGCGGGTGCACATTCACCGTTTTTGCAAAGAATTATTGCGAAAAGAAGGCAAAACCGTTGGCCGCCTGGATAGCCGATTCACATCCAAGGATCGTGACAGCGCGGGTGAACATTTTGAATTTGATCCAGCCATGGTCAGCATTGCCGGAGTATTTTCTTCCACGTTTAATGACTATGTGCGCAGTTCATTAAAATTTGAAACGGATTTGGACTATCGGGTCTCGGCCGGTTTTTACACCAACTGGGGCTGGAAAGACTTCGCCAATCGGTACGCCAATATTGGTGAAACATTGCGCCGTGCCATGACATTGAATCCGCACCTGAAGGTGTATGTGGGCAATGG
>JAYTBF010000312.1:0-3112 GCA_043737175.1 Burkholderiales bacterium | reverse complement strand
AGGAAATGATGCAAAAAAATATCAGTGTGCCGAATCTGCGCGACTCCCAAAAAAATATGGCGCTGTTTAGTGTGGTGTTGGTGGTAGTGAACCTGCTGTTCTTATTGTTGGGCGCGTTGTTGTATTTGTTTGCCACCGCCAATAACATCACCGCGACCGGTGACCAGATTTTCCCGACGGTGGTAATGCAATATTTTCCGCAATGGGTGCAAATCATATTTTTCATTGCGCTGATCTCGGCGTTGTTTCCGAGCGCCGATGGGGCGTTAACCGCGCTGACCTCGTGTTTTTGTATTGACATCCTCGGCTTCAAAAAACAACGCGATCGCAGCGAGGCCACACAAAGGCATATTCGTCATATCACGCACATATCATTTGCGGTGTTGTTTTTCGTAATTGTCATGGTCTTTAAGTGGATGGACGATCGCTCCATCATCGACACCATTTTAAAACTGGCCGGGTACACCTACGGCCCGTTACTGGGTTTGTTTGCCTTTGGCATGTTGACCAAACGTGCGCTGCCCAATGGTACGCTGCTGGTCGCCGCAGCAATAATTGCGCCGGTGATTTGTTACGTCCTGCAATGGGCATTGGCGCAAAATCCTAGCGGCTATCAAATCGGCATTGATCTGATGATTTTGAATGGCGGGTTGACGTTTGGATTGTTGTGGATGATTTCGACACGGCCGACGCACCAAACATCAGCGGCGGCAACGACACTCTAACAAACCGACCTGCGCCTTTGCCTTGTTAAACGCAGGACGGTTTTTTTATAGGCAATGGCGGAAGATCACCGTGGCGCGGCTATTGCAGTACCAGCGAAACATAGCCTGCAGGCAAGGTGCCGGCATTGGCAATCACGGTTGGGGCGTTGCCTTTTGAATTCATCAACCATACGGTTAATGTGTTGTCGGGCATTTTCCAGGCGACATCAAAATAACCATCGCCATTAAAATCACCGGAGGCAAAAAATGCCCCGTTGGCAGGTGCTGTCGCCACGTTATATGGCGTGGTGGTGGTGGCCAAACTGCCGCCACTGGTGCACGACGCATTCGGATCATCCGGCGCGCCGGTATACGCCGGCAACGATAAGCCAACCGCACTCAATGACAATATGCGCACTTCACCCGTTCCGGAGTGGCGAATCAATAAATCTGCGCGCCGATTGCCGGTAAAGTCAGCCAACTTCAGTGCGACAAATCCATCCGGAATGGTTGGCCCGGCGATATTGGCGCAGGTTCGATTGGCGGTCGCCATCAGCAATCGGACGGTATTGGCTGGGCTCACATAAACCATATCGGCCGCGCCGTCGCCGTTCAAATCGGCCGCGCCCAGCAAGGTCCAATTTAACGGTGCACCACCGCGTTTACGCACTTGTGATACTTCGGTACCATTGCTGAACCATACATAGGACACGCCGGTGTCGTCGATATTGCCGCTGTTGCCGGTGAATCGCCAAACCAAATCACCAAAGCCGTCGCCATCCAGATCACCCGCTGCATCCACCCGCCACAAGGTGCGCACCTGTCGCAATAGGTTGTCATTGCCAATCGAGAATCCACGCAGGAAGCGGGCATCACCACGGTCACCTTGATTGATATTGAGCATCGCCAAATCGGATTTACCATTGCCGGCAAAATCAACCGCACCGAGCAGACGAAAATCCGCGCTGGGGCTGGCCATGGTGGTCCACTGGAAAACATTGTTCACCAACCGGCCGGATTGCAGCTGATTGGAAGCGGAGTGAATGGTCAACACCGATCGGTTATTGCCATCGATATCAATCCCACCCCGACGCGAGATGGACTTAAACGGGGTGCGATTAAAAAACGGACGGTATTGCAAACCACCCTGCCCGTCCCCGGAAAACTCAACCAAATCCATTCGGCCGTCTTCATCCACATCGATCATTTCAACGGGGCCAAGCCTGTTGGCCAGCACCGTTGAACTGACTGCGGTAAAGCGCCCGGCTCCATCATTGAGCCAAATGACATTCAGCGGTTCGCCCGAATAACCGTTATCAGCCCGCACCAGAATGTCCGGTGCGCCATCGCCATTTATGTCTGCCAAGCGAATGAACATGTTCCACCCGCCGGTTTCGCTGGACGCGGCACCGACCAACCGTGTTGACGTTTCATCGCGAAACGTGCCGTCGCCCTGACTAATCAAGACTTGCAAAAAACGGCCCACATAAAACGGCACCGCCTTGGTGCCACATATCAACAAATCGAGTTTTCCATCACCATTCACGTCAAATGGCACAATATCCATGACATTCTGATTGGTACCAAAGACACTTCTTGGCAGAGAAATTTCCGGGCGTTTGGTGAAGTCCCCCGTGCCATCATTGAGCAATACAATATTGTCGGCGTTGCCACCGTCGTGATCGGTGCCGAGGATCAAATCTGGAAAACCGTCGGCGTTCACATCCAGCAATAGACTCGACACAAATTTGCGTCCCAACGTACGCATCAACGGCAATAGATTGTTGTCGCGTTTTTCATAACTGCCGTCGGCCTTGCCCATCAAAAAATATGGCCCCACCTTTGTGCCGCCGAAAACCTGCCCCACATAAATATCCAAAAACCCGTCGCCATTGATATCGGCAACGGTGGTGGAGTGACTAAAATCAGGAATGGTCGGTAGCAACGATGATCGATCCTCATAGGTGCCATCCGCTTTCGACATCATCAACACGTTGCGCTCACCTTCGAATGGCGCGGTATCGTAACCGTGGCCGGCAACAAAAATATCCGGGCGGCCATCACGATTCAAATCGGCGACCGCAAATTCGCGCGGGTGCACCATTGCCGGCAAGGCACCACTACCAAATAGTTGTCTAGTGATATCACGTAAGGTGCCATCGCCAGCCGGGCGCAACACGCGCATCGGCACATTGGTTTTGGCGGCGGGTGGAAACACGCCCATGCCGATCAAAATATCAAATTTGCCATTGCCACGCAGGTCATAAGGGATGGCGGTAAAGGTGCCTGCACCGGTCACAGGTGCAATGGTCGGCTCAATGATGCGCGTGTAGTTGCCTTCGGAAAAGACCAACGGTGGCGTTTGTGCATGGCTGAGGCCTATCAACACAAATGCTACGCACAGCGAT
>JAYTBF010000311.1:0-3122 GCA_043737175.1 Burkholderiales bacterium | reverse complement strand
GCCAAAAAACCTACAACGGCGTGGCCATTTTGTCCCGCGCCAAACCTGAAGACGTCAGCCGCGACATGCCCGATTTTGACGATCCGCAAAAACGGGTGATCGCCGCAACCATCAACGGTGTGCGGATTGTCAATGTCTACATTGTCAATGGCCAGAGCGTGGAATCGGACAAGTATCAATACAAACTGGCCTGGCTGACTGCGTTGCGTTCTTATATGGCTAATGAAATCGCCACGTTTGGGGATGTCGCTTTATTGGGTGACTACAACATCGCGCCGAAAGACCGCGACACCTATGACCCGGCGGCGTGGGCCGGACAGGTGTTGTGTACCGATGCCGAGCGTGCACATTTTTTTGGCTTGATTGAACTTGGCCTGACCGATAGTTTTCGAATGTTTGAACAGCCCGAAAAAAGCTTTACCTGGTGGGACTATCGTATGCACGGTTTTAGACGCAATCTGGGCATGCGTATTGATCACATTTTGTTATCTAAAAATTTGGCGGCCGCGACCAGCAGTGCGGTGATTGATGTTGCACCCCGCAAATTGGAGCGGCCATCGGATCACACACCGGTGATCACCACCTTCAAAAATTGAAACCTGGCTACAGCAGGCGGTTTTGAGCCCATTATTGCTCAATCTTCCCGCAAATGGCCGAGTTTGATTATCGTATGTTGGCTGAGCGCGCAGGAAAATTAAGGTGCCAGTCCCAACATGAGTTCAATATTTTGCAACGCGGCACGACCGGCACCCTTGCCCAGATTATCGAGTCGCGCCAGCAATATCGCCTGCTCCGCCTTTGGATTGGCAAAAACAAATAACTCAAGACGATTGGTGTTGTTGAGGGCTTCCGGATTGATTTCTGCCGGTGGCTGACTGCTGTACGGCTGGACATCAACATTGGCACTGCCGGCGTAATGCGCGGCGAGTGTGTCGCGCAACAGCTGTCCATTCACTTTTTTTGGCAGCGCCCAGCAATTCACCGGCACCTGTACCAACATACCCTGGCGAAAGTTACCCACGGAAGGTGTAAATAGGGGCGCGCGATTTAATCCCGTGAACTTTTGCATCTCCGGCAAATGTTTGTGGGCCAACCCCAAGCCATAGGCAATAAATTTGGTCTGATTGGTTGACGCCTCAAAGTCTTCGATCATTTGCCGCCCGCCACCGGAATACCCGGATACACCCCAGGTGGTAAGCGGAAAATCAACCGGCATCAGACCGGCATCCACCAACGGCCTCAGCAACGCGATAAAACAGGTGGACCAACAACCCGGGTTGGCGACCCGCCGCGATTGGCGGATGTGTTGCTCCTGATGGCGATCCAATTCGGCAAATCCAAACGTCCAGTCCGGCAAGACCCGATGCGCCGTCGATGCATCGAGTACACGTGTATTGGCATTGTTGATCATCGCCACCGATTCACGCGCCGCGTCATCGGGCAAACACAACACCGCCAAATCAACCGCATTCAGCAGCCGCTTGCGTTCGTTCAAATCCTTGCGTTTGTCCGCCGCAATACTGACCACCTCGATGCCACCACGCGCCAGCAGCAACTCACGGATCAATAGACCCGTGGTGCCGTGTTCGCCGTCGATAAAGATGGTCGGTTGCGTCATTTTTTACACTTGTGCCAGCATTGATTTTGCGTCTGACACTTCGAACTTGCCGCCCGCCTCGACGTGCACGGATTTGACCACGCCGTTGTCGACCACCATCGCACAGCGCTGCATGCGCAAACCAAAGTTTTTGGCGGACAGATCAAGCTCCAAGCCGAGCGCCTTGGTCCAGGTTGCGGCACCATCACCCAACATACGAATTTTGTCGCCAACGTTTTGATCCTTGGCCCAGGCGCCCATGACAAATGCGTCGTTGACGGAAACACACCAAATTTCATCAACACCTTTGGCTTTGAAATCGCTGTAGTGGGTTAAATAACCCGGTACATGTTGCGCCGAGCAAGTTGGCGTGAACGCGCCGGGCAGGCCAAAAATAACGATTTTTTTGCCTTTCACCAGATCGTTCACTTGAAAATTATTTGGGCCCAGCGCACAGCCTGCTGTTTCAACTGCAATAAATTCGCTGAGGGTGCCGTTAGGTAGTGTGTCGCCTGCTTTGATCATTGTTATCTCCAGAAAAAATTGTTGCGCGTGTGATTCGAAAAGGGGGCTGGACGATTGGTGCGGTTAGGTTGAATAGGTGAATGAATCCGCGAAGAACTCATCGTCCGGCAAACCTCGTGCAATAAACGCGGCTTTACTGACATCAATCATCACCGGGGCGCCGCATGCATAAATTTGATATCCAGCGAGGGAGTCAAAATCATCCACCACCGCTTGATGCACAAATCCAGTGCGCCCCTGCCAATTATCCTCCGCTTTGGCGTCGGATAAAACCGGTATAAACGTGAAGTTCGGATATTCCCTTGCCCATTGTGCGGGTAATGCTGCCATATACAAATCATCGAGGCTTCGACAGCCCCAGTACAGCACCATTTCCCGGTCAAAATGTTTAAAAAATGCGTGCTCCAACATCGCCTTAATCGGCGCAAATCCCGTGCCGCCGGCAACAAACAGAATCGGCTTATCTGAGTCTTCCCGCAAAAAAAACGTACCCAGCGGACCTTCAAATCGCAAAATTGCCCGGTCACGCATTTCATTAAAAACAAAGTTGGTGAACTGCCCGTCGGGGATATGGCGGATGTGCAGCTCGATGTTTTGGTCAAGGTGCGGCGCATTGGCAATCGAAAAACTGCGACGTTTTCCGTCTTTGAGCAACACGTCAATGTATTGACCCGCCAAATATTGCAATCGTTCCTGGGCCGGCAATTTGAGGGATAACACCGCCACATCTGCAGCCGGTTTTTCGACCTTCTCAACCCGGCACGGCAGGGTGCGAATTTGGATATCGCCGGTGCCGCCGATTTCTTTGACTTCCAAAGTCAAATCAGAGCAGGCCTTGCCCACACAAAATAACGCTTTTCCGGCGGCTTTTTCTTCAGGACGTAATGTCCGTTCCTGATATTGGCCGTAGTCAAAGTCTCCGGAAATAAGTTTACCTTTGCACGACCCACAGGCGCCGTTGCGGCAACCATAAGGCAGGCCGATGCCTTGGCGCAGGGCG
>JAYTBF010000310.1:0-17079 GCA_043737175.1 Burkholderiales bacterium | reverse complement strand
GCAAAAAAATAGCGGAAATAACATCGCAGAAAAAAGGCGCACAAATGTGCGCCTTTTTTGTTTGGCTAACGGCTACAACAGAATCGGTTTGTCCGGCTGCTCGTTGCGAAGAGGGACGTCGCGTACAAACGGAAAATAATGGGAAAGTTCGGCGCAGATTTTATCAATTGCAGCAACACTACCCGTCGCAAAATCGCCCTTGCGAAAATGCACCTCAAGCTCGTTGCAAATTGCCCGCCAGCGCTCACTACCCACATGATGATGAATGCCACGATCGGCAACAATTTCCACTTTGCGATCAGCCAACAAAACATAAACCAATACGCCGTTATTTTCTTCGGTATCCCAGACGGCCAATTCCGAAAACACCATCACTGCACGTTGGCGTGACGATAATCCGGCCCACAACTGCCCGGTTGTCAGCTCGGCTTCGACCACAAACCGAATTTGACCACGATGTTTTTTTTCGCTGGCGACAACAGCGTGTTCAATGGCAGCGAGCGTCGCCGTTGAAAACGCACGTTTGGCAAAAAATGGCGTCATCCAGACATGCCTGAAAAATCGTTTGGTAAAACTCATTGGTTTATCCTTGATCGTTCACGTGGTTACCAATCACCCGAGGCACCGCCGCCATCAAAACCGCCGCCACCGCCTGAAAAACTGTCAGACGATCCGCCGCCTCCTGATGACCATCCACCACCCCAACCGCCACCGCCGGAAAATCCTTTGCCGCCTGCTAACAAGGCAATGATAAAAACAATCACCGCCGCAACAATCGGAAAAAACAGCCCTCCGGCCAGCAGCCATGCGGCCCCACCCGTTATGCCCGCAGTAGCCGATGCCCCCATAAAACGACCCATGATCGCCCGCAAGATGGGTGCCAGAAATATCGCCGCAAACACGGCCAGCATAATGAAATTGCCATCCCCATCACTTCGACTGGCTTTACGCTTCTTTGTAGGAGGGGGTAGTGCTTCACCATCAATCACCGCGGCCATCTTGTCAACCGCGTTGAAAACGCCATCGGCAAACTTTCCTTCGCGAAAGCGTGGCGCAACAATTTCAGTGATGATGCGTTTGGACACGGCGTCGGTCAACACCCCCTGCACGCCGGGACCGGTGAGAATCTGCATTTTGCGATCGTCTTTGGCGATGACAAATAAAACGCCGTCGTCGACTCCTTTGCGCCCTAATTTCCAAGCATCGCCCACCCTCAGGGTGTAGTCAAATATGGCTTCAGGCTGCGTGGAACCAACAATCAGTACTGCAATTTGGCCACCTTTTTTTTGCTCAAACTCAGCAATGCGTGCGGCAATCCTGGCGACCTCCTCATTGCTCAATGTGGCGGTTAAATCCGTCACCCGTTGCTGCAACTTGGGGACCGGCAAAAAATCGCCCTCTGCGGCTGTGACCGGCAAAAACACACACAGCAACACCACTGCCATCCATTGGGCTAACGTGTGTCGCAGAGTCCGATGCAGAAACATGGTCTAGCCTTCCAGAAAAATACCGCCCGGCGGAACCCATGGGTTCCACCGGTTGGCGCGAAAGATGGACAGGGTGGACCTATTTGCCTGGCGCCGGACTAACCGGGGTGGTTGCTGGCGATGGTGTCGGCGCGCCAAAATTTACTTTGGGCGCAACCGAAATGGCTTTCTCATTTTCAACGGTAAATTGCTCTTTAACCTTATAACTAAACAACATGGCCGTCAGGTTGGTCGGAAATTGACGCGTCAACACGTTGTACCCGGCGACCGCGTCGGTAAAACGTTTACGGGCGGTGGTAATTCTATTTTCGGTGCCTTCGAGTTGTGACTGCAACTCGCGAAAATTTGCGTCTGACTTTAACTGCGGATAATTTTCCGCGACCACCAGCAAACGTGACAGGGCGGACGACAATTCACCTTGTGCGGCTTGAAAATTTTTCACCGCTTTTGGATCATTCAGCGCTTCCGGAGTGAGTTGCACCGAACCCACTTTGGCACGCGCGTTGGTCACGCCCAGAAATACGTCTTTTTCCTGGGTTGCATAACCTTGCACCGTTGCCACCAAATTCGGAATCAGATCCGCACGCCGCTGATACTGATTTACAACTTCAGCCCAGGCCTTTTTGACATCCTCGTCTTTGGTTTGAAAATCGTTATAGCCGCAGCCGGACAGTGTCAACAGTGCGGTCAAAACAAACAGTGTAGTGAGGTTACGCATTTTGATCCCTTCATGGTGGTTGGCGGACTCTATTAAATAACTGTCCGCGGCGGATAGATGGAGCCGATATTCTGGCTTTCAAGGCCTATTTCATTTGCCAGCCTTGTCAACCCGGTCAAAGGTGGTTTTGGCCAATACCAAATCTTCCCATGACTTGAGCTTTTCAGCCAATTTATGCAACAGATAAGAAGGGTGATAGGTGGCAACGACCGGGATGCCCCGGTATTCATAAACCTGGCCACGTATATCTGCCATCACCGTATCCAGTCCCGTAAGCCGATGTATGGCGGCCTTGCCGAGTGCAACAATTATCTTCGGTGCGAGCAAGTCAATTTGCCGATCCAGATACGGTGCACAGGCGGCAATCTCTTCGACAGTAGGCGCGCGGTTTCCCGAAGGCCGGCATTTCACAACATTGGTGATATAGACATCACGTCCACGCTGTAAACCCGCTGCTTGCAACATTGCATCCAGCAATTGTCCGGATGGTCCGACAAAAGGCTCGCCAGATTGATCTTCGTCTGCACCGGGTGCCTCTCCCACGAACATCCATGCGGAAGTCGGTGGGCCAACACCAAATACGACCTGCTGACGCTGCTCACACAGGGTGCAGGCTTTGCAGGTGCTCGCGTCGCGGTTCAAATCCGGCCAAGCGAGCACATTGATTCGGCCACTTCGAGCTGGGTCTGTGGCGACCACGTCTGCAACGTTTGATTGCGGCGTTTGATCAGCCGGTAACGATCGGGGGATCATCGCGTGATCGTTTTGGGCAGGCTGCGCCCGTACCGACCGATTTGGCGAAAGTGATTCGGGGGCGGTGGCGGAGGGGACGGAGGACGGGGCGGCGGGTGCGGCGGGTGCAATGATAGAAACGTCGCCAATTCCTTGGCGCATCTCAAAATGTGGCCACAACTCGAACTCGAGCAAATAATCCTTATCCAATCGCATCACTTGCCTGTCCACTTATATTCAATCCAAGAAATAGTGCGTCTTCACGACCGGTCACAGCAGGATAATAGGCGCGCCGCAAGCCAAGCTGACGAAATCCAAACCGATCGTACAAGGCTAGTGCAGCAATATTAGACGGCCGCACCTCCAGATAAATCACTTCGCAGGATGTTTGGCGGAAACGATCAATCAGCTGCTGCAAAATTCGCCCACCAATGCCTCTACCCTGCCAGCGACTGTCGACAGCAAGATTTAACAAATGCGCTTCTTCCAAAGCTGGCATGACAATCGTATAACCAATCAACTCGTCACCAACCCAGACACCCTGACAGTCATACCCTGAAAATAGTGAGTCGTGAAAATTGCCAATACTCCATGGAAACGCATACACACCCGCTTCAATACGCACGACGTCGGGCAATTGGGCTTCTTCAAGCGGTCGAAAAATTAGTGTTGGCACATCCGGCCTAAGCTCCTCGCGAAACACCGCACTCATGCCGCGTTCTCCGCGTCCGCTGCGTCCTGCATGGCCGACTGTTTGGCGGCATGAAACTGGCGCCGCTCCTCAATGGTCATGGCAACATTGTTTCGCAAATAAATTGGCGCGGCATCACGCGGGTGGTGGGTTGCCGCCGCACCAATCCGACCCATCAATCGTTTCGCAATGGCCAACAACGCCGTCGCCTGTGGCAATGCCGGCGCAACGATAGCGATCGGCAATGCGCCCAAGCCCGCCAATAGTGCGGCACGCAAACCAAAATCAGCAAAGGCACTGCCGATGCCCACGACCGTCCCGCTGCTGCCCCACTCGGCAACAATGCCTGGTAGCTGATCTGGCTTGATCAGCATAGGCGCGACAATCTCCGCAAATCCACTGTCCGTTGACTCATCAGGCTGATAGACCGCGAAATAGATTTCGCCCATACGCGCATCAATCGCTACAACTATTTTGTCGATTTGATTGTTCATTTTGGCGTGCGCCTGTGCGGCCAACACCAAGGTCGACGCAACGCCAATAACAGGTTTACCGAGTCCAAACGCCAACCCCTGCGCCAGCCCGCAGGCAATACGAATGCCGGTGAATGAACCCGGCCCACGGCCATACGCCACCACATCAATGTCGTTTAACGACAATGACGCCGCTTTTAATAGTTGGTGCATCAATGGCAACGCCAATTCGGAATTTTTTTGCGCGGTATCCGCCACGTCTTCAGACGTGATCACGTCGCCATGGGCAACGGCAACGGACAGACAATCCGAGGAGGTTTCAAACGCGACAAAATTCATGGCGACATTATAACGGGCACGCTCACAAGATGCCCGCCAAATATACAAACACTATATTAGACGCCACTATTCAGGCATTTATTACTGAAATCGCCCTAACGACGGGCACTTTAACAACTAGGACTTCAGCATGTCAATGGGCTGAAATTTACCGTTTAAAACACGGGCGGCATCTTGCCCCCACCATTGGTGAATGACGGTGGCATACATCGACCGAAAATCGACGGCAAACGGCAAATTACCATTGCCATCCAATCGATTTAACGCCGGCGCTTCACCGTACATGCCGCCCTTCACCCTGCCGCCGGTTATAAAATGAACGTTGGCGGTACCGTGGTCCGTGCCGTTGCTTTGATTTTCCTTCGGTCGACGACCGAATTCGGCATAGGTCATGATGAGGGTTGAATCCCAACGATTGAGTTCAATCAACGCCGCTTTTAGCGCGGCAATGCCCTCGGCCAATTGACCCAGCAGATTGGCATGTGTACCCAATTGGTTGGCATGGGTATCAAAACTGCCCAGTGACAAACGTATCGTGGCAATGCCAGCGTTGTTGGCGACCAATTGCGCGGCGGTGCGAATCTGCCCGGCAAAGCCATTTTTAGGGAACTCGGTTTTAAATGCGTAGTTGGTATTGAGCTTACTCGCCGCGTGCACAATTTCATTTTCGACGGCAAGAATATGTTTCAACGCAGCATTGCGTTCATCCTTCCCGGCTTGCGCAAGTTTGGCGGTGCGTAAAAATTGCACAGTATCAGCCAACGCAATCGACCGCACACCTTGTCCGGACAGCGGCCCCATATCGTTTGACCCAACCACCACACCCGCTGCCGCAAAAGAGGCAGGCGGGGGCGTTTGTTGAAAGGTTCGCGCCAACCAACCGGCATCGAGGTATTCGTCACTCTTCGATGCCGTGTCCCAAATTTCGATGGAGCGAAAGTGCGACAAGTTTGGATTGGGATAACCCAACCCCTGAACAATAGCCAGCTCCTTGTTTTCCCACAGCGCGCCGAGTGGTTTGAGCGACGGATGAAACGCCTCACGATCGGTTATGGAAATGAGATTGGCACGCTCCAAACCAATCCGTGGCCGCAATGCCGCGTAGTGGGGGTCATTGATCGGCACCACGGTGTTGAGACCATCGTTGGCACCCTTTAGCTCGATGAGGATCAGAAGTTTTTTGTATGGCGAATCGGTATTGATGGCCGCGACCGGCTGCGCCCAGACCACACCGTTGCATTCACCAAATAATGGTGCCGCACCAGCGGCACCAGCGATGCCAACAGCCTGCAGGAAATGTCGTCTGTCCATTTGTAAACCCCTATTTCAATTGGTAGACAGGGTCGCTCACCAGGCTGCGCGCCCAGTTGGCCGCATCATTGCTGATTGGCATTTCAGACGGCGAAACCGCCAACAGCAACTTCGCCATTCCGGCTGCACCGGTAAATGCGGCATCACGACTGCCGGCGTTTTCATAGGGTTTTGCCCATCGAACCAAGTTCATTTCCAGCGGGGTCATCAATCGCTCGGCCGCGCGTTGCTGGCGTTGCGCCCGACCGGGGGGAGGCGGAGTACCACTACGATCCGCCATTTCATCCATGGCCGTCATGGTCGCTTCCATCTGGCTGTCATTTCTGAATAATCGATCGATAAACTGTTTACGACCCAATAAACTGGCCGAATTTATCCAATTTGTTCCGCCGGGCCAACCTTTGACGTTGGGCGGCGAAAAAACGTTTTGCCCCAAAAACGCGGATGTCATGACAAACGGCCGCAAATTTGGCGGATAGATTTCAAACAGTTTTAAGGTGCCCACCACAAATTCGACCGGTGACTTGATCAGGCTGGCGCGATTTTCCTCTGCGTAAAATGCGTCCGACATTAGCATTGCCTGCATGAGTTTTGCGGTGTTGTAACCGGACTCGCGATAAATATCCGCAAGAACCAACACCTGTTTTTCATCCGGTTCTGGCGAGACGAATTCGCGCCACAATTTTCGGCTGATAAATTGCGCCGTCTCAGGACGCTTCAACAACAAATCAAGCGCCTGATTTCCGTCGAAATTTCCCTTCTTGCCAAAAATTATTTTTTCGCCGGCATCATGAATACCACGTCGAAACATAAATTCGCCGCTATCACGATCCAGCGACCAACCGGTGAATGACCTTGCCATTTGTTTTATATCTTGCTCCGAATATTGCCCCTCACCCAGAGTAAATAACTCCATCACCTCGCGGGCGAAATTTTCATTGGGTTGTTCCTTGCGACTGTTGGCGTTGTCCAAATAAATGAGCATGGCCGGGTCGCGCGCAATTTGGCGCAACAGCGTAGCAAAATTTCCAAGCGCATATTTCCGCAGCAAGATGTGCTGCTGATACATTAACCCGGTGTGACGAACCTTTTGTTGGCTGGTGGCAAAGTGGTTATGCCAAAAAAGTGTCATTTTTTCCGTGAATGGCGTGGCTGTGATCAACATTTCTCGGAACCACCACTCGCGCAAATCAAACGCGCGTTCCTGATTTAATCTTTGGTCCGCCTGCCGCTCCTCTTGAGTCATGTCGCGATACTTGATAGCCGGCATGATCGGCGCATGAACCCACTTGGGTGGCGGCAGGGTCGCCACTTCCTGGGTGGAACCAATAATTTTTTCGACCGCCTGCTGTCGGGTCAACCCGGTAAACGACTTAATTTCGTGTTGGCTCGCGGCAAAACCAGTACGATTCAATAAATGCCTGGCGTCATCCGCCTCCAGTGTGTCTGACGGTTTGGCGACAGCGGCCAAAGACAAACACGTCGCGGCAACAGCCGCGCATAAAGCCGCAGCGGAACGACCAAACAAACCGCCAAACATTTGATAATTTGAATCGCGCGTCATGATGTCCTCAAGTGTTTTTTTACTTGGCGTCGAAACGATCGGCTGTGGTCAGGGTGTCGCGAAATCCACCGCGCACATCCAATAGCCATTTGCGTGCGGCCAAATCGCTTTTCAAATACACATTCCAAAAGGCGACGGTTGAGGCTTTCACGTCTTGCTGGATCGCCACATCGCGCGCCGTTTCCGACCTGCGCCCGGCAATTTTTTGTCCACCAAAAACCATATGGTCACCGCCGTCATAAACCAGCAAATATTTGTCGCCCACCGGCATGTGCTGGTAGGGCAACAACCGATGCGCAACCTCGGTACCGTCATTCAACACCGACCCGTCAAGCGTTCCGGTGATCGAAAAAACAGGAATACGAATATCGCCAAACTGTTTGTCCAGGCCAACCTTGCTGCGCGCGTTGGGACTAAAGGCAATGGCAGCGGTAATGCGACTGTCCAAGCCGGACTGGCCACGCACACCCGGCATCGCCTGACCGGCAACGGCCATGGTGGTCTGGGCACCAAATGAATGGCCCGACATGCCCATTTTGCTCACATCTGCAAACCGAAACTCACCTTCACTCCGCTTGCTGCGCTTGGTGATTTCGTCGATCACAAAATGAACATCGCCAATCCGCAGACCCACATTGCTCATGGTCTTGGCGGCTTTCATGCTGCCAACGGCCGACTCGCCGCGTTTGCCCTGCCAAGTTGATTCATCACTTCCCGGGTGCTGAATGTGCACCACAACATAGCCGTGGCTTGCCCAATGCTCGCCCCAAATTTTTCCACCTGATCGACTGCCACCCAAACCATGCGAAAAAAGGATGACTGGAAATCTTGTTTTTTCGGAACCGAACGCCTCTGCCGCACCGGTCGAAAGTTTCGGCGCAATGATTCGGACCGGAACAGTTCGGCTGCGGCCGTCATCCCGCCAGTCTTGATCAATGTGGCCGACTGCATAGGCTCCGAGGCGTTCATACGCGCCGGACGGGGTTGTTTTTCCAACTTGCAAAACTTCCGCACGTCCTTCACGTGAAATGACAAACGCCAACATGCACGACGTCGCAACCACCAACAAATATTTCCATAACAATGGTATTGCCTTACGGATGGTCATGACAAACCCCCATCAAATGTAATTGCGACTAAATCTGGCTGTAATTCGCAGAATGAATCAACGCTTGGCCTGCGCCCGTTTGTGGGCGGCGGCAAGTTCGTCTTTACTCAAAAAGCCATCCTTATTGGCATCAATTTGATCGAAGTGCTTGGACAATCTCGGCGCTTTGGCGTCGGCCTCTGTACGGCTGATGCGGCCATCACCGTCCGAATCTAACATCCCAAATTTTGCTGCGGATGCTCTCTTGCGCATGGCCATTAATTCTTCCTTGCTCAACGAGCCATCCTTATTGGTGTCAATTTGATCGAAGTGTTTAGCCAGGCGCGGAAAATGCGCGGATTCTTCGCGGGAAATTTTGCCATCACCATTGGCATCGATCGTTGCCATTTTTCCTTTGGCCGATTGATCGTTGGGGCCGGCAAATGCCGCGTCCGATGACATGACAAAACCAGCGGTGACAAATGAAACAGCGAGCGTTGAAAATAATTTGCGGTTCATATTTATTCCTTTGGTTGATTGCGGCCAACAGATTGTTTGTAAATGTATCGCGTTGAAACGAAACATACCGCTATCAACGACCAAAGGTATTTCACGACGACGACAAAACGTAACGGCCTGTAACGATAACCAAACACCCACCGCTCAAAGTATGACGGATACGCCCGTGGCATCACAAAAAGTGTCTCGGACGCGTGGATTGTGTGCAGACAACGCTTACAATTGATTACAAATGGACGACTCCAATGCTGCGACTTTTGGCCGACGCCCCCTATGATTGAACCATGAGCCAAACAACCCAAACGACCCCGCCCCGCCATCGCATACTGGTGGTTGATGATGACCTCCGCTTACGTGATTTATTAAAACGTTATCTCACCGAACAAGGCTTCGCTGCAGACACCGTACCCGACGGTCAGGCGCTCGACCGTGCGTTCAGCCGCAATCGATATGACTTGATCGTGCTGGACGTCATGCTGCCCAATGAGGACGGCTTCGCCATTTGTCGGCGCATTCGTGGTGCCGGCCCAGGCGCCACCAACGATGTCGCCGACGCCAATATTCCAATTATTATGCTGACCGCCAAAGGTGATGACGTCGACCGAATTTTGGGCCTCGAAATGGGTGCCGACGACTATCTCGCCAAGCCGTTTAATCCGCGTGAATTGGTGGCGAGAATCAATGCCGTCTTACGTCGTCAGGCACCTCTGCCCACACCGGGTGCGCCATCGAAAGGTGACGAAATAATTCACTTCGGTCCGTTTACGCTGAATCTTGGCACCCGCGCCTTATCAAGGGACACCACGGCGGTACCGATGACAACCGGCGAATTTGGCCTGCTCAAAGTTATGGTGGAGCACCCGCGTGTGCCATTATCCCGTGACAAGCTGACCGAACTCGCGCGCGGCCGCGAACACGATACTTTTGATCGCGCCATTGATGTGCAGGTCTCGCGTCTACGCAAACTACTGGGCGAAGACCCAGCCAATCCCCGTTATATTCAGACCGTTTGGGGACGGGGATATGTTTTTGTCCCGGATGGGGCAAAGCAGGCCTAAATTGAACGCACGCAACCCATGAAATTTATTCCCCAGTCACTGCTGGCGCGCACCGCGATTGTGCTGATTTTGGCGCTGGTCGCGAGTCAGTTGGTTTCGGTGATGTTGTTCCGTCATTATTCGCGCGAACCACGGGTGCAATTGGCCGCGATCGGATTTATTGGGCAGCTGAAAACCATACGCGCCGCAATGGAAATTATTCCGCCCGAACAGCAGCGCGAATTCCTGCAACGGCTGCGTGATGAACGCGGCGTAATGGTGTTTCGCGGCCGCGACGAGCCCATGGCAGTCGCCCCGGATATTCCACCGCTGCGCGCATTTCGCGAACGCATGCGTGAGGAGCTCGGTGCAGATTCTGAAATTTTTGTACGAGCGCGACCGCAAAAGCCCGGCGCACCACCGGTATTGATCACCCGCCTGCCGGTACGTGATGGCGTGATTTTTGTCGTGATTCCGCGCAATCGCATTGTTGAGCAAGATTACACCCATGCCTGGGCCGCATGGGGGGTGTTTGGCGGCGTGTTGGCGTTGCTGGGCGCGCTGTTTTTAATGTGGCGGGTCAATCAACCGCTCAAGGCACTGGCCCGTGCCGCAAAAGACATTGGTCGCGGAAAAACACCGGAACCCATCACAGAAATGGGGCCTTCAGAAGTGAGGTCGGTCGCCATAGCGTTCAACCAAATGCGCGACGATTTACGACGGCTTGACCAGGATCGCACCAATTTTTTAGCCGGTGTTTCCCATGATTTGCGAACACCGCTCGCTCGTCTGCGACTCGGCATTGAAATGCTGCCCGCCGATGAACAATCTCGACGCGATCTGGAAAAAGATATTGAAGATATTAATGGTGTGATCAGTCAATTTATGGATTTTGCACGCGATGAAAGTGACGAAGGCCTTGAACCCTGCGACCTGAGCGTTATTGTGCAAACAGTCGCCGAACGCGCACAGCGAAGTTATTCAGACCACGCGATCAACCTGGAACTGCAGTCGCCATTACCGATGCATTTGCGTCCTCAGGCAATGAAGCGCGTTGTCAATAATTTGATTGACAACGCGATCAAACACGCACACTCCGAAATCAAAATTATCACGGCTGTTCGGCCGGGCGGCGGCATCCAAGTCTCCGTTCTTGATCGCGGCAGCGGCATTGCACCAGAGGAAGTGGAACGTCTCAAACAACCGTTTATGCGCCTGGAGAATTCGCGTTCTGGCGCGTCGGGCGCGGGCTTGGGCTTGGCCATTGTTGAGCGGATTGTCAAACAACACGGTGGTACGTTTACCTTGTTGCCGCGTGAAGGCGGCGGTACCGAAGCTCGCGTTATTTTGCCAAAAAAGTAAATTCACTCCCCGTTCACCCCGCGCGCTGGCTAGGTCAACCCAGGCCATAACAGTCAAAACAATAGTCAGGGGCGCTTTGGCAATTGATTGGCCCCGGCCATGAAATGATCAAAATTTTGCTCGGCCACCCGTGACCATAAAATCTGATCGTCTCGAAACGTTTTCCACGCCTCGTAAATTTTTTTGAATTTGGGATTTCTCGCCGACTCCTCGGCATAAACCTCATTGGCCGCCAGCCAACACGCATTCAAGATTTCACGGCTGAACGGACGCAGTTGCACTTTATGATTCACCACCAAGCGACGCAACGCGGCCGGATTCAGCGCGTCGTATTTGGCGAGCATCTCCACATTGGCCTCGGCGCATGCCGCCTCCAAAATTGACTTGTATTCGGCTGGCAACGCGTTCCATGCACCAACGTTTACAAACAAATCCAGCTCCGGCCCTCCCTCCCACCAGCCGGGATAATAATAATTCTTGGCGACTTTATAAAAGCCCAGCTTTTCGTCGTCGTAGGGGCCGACCCACTCGGCGGCATCAATTTGGCCACGCTCGAGTGACGGATAAATATCACTGGCGGCGATTTGGGTTGGCACCACACCCAGTTTTGCCAATACCCGTCCGGCAAAACCACCGACGCGAAATTTAAGTCCCTTTAAATCGGCGACGGTTTTTATTTCCTTGCGAAACCACCCGCCCATTTGCGCGCCGGTGTTGCCGGCTGGAAAGTTAATGATGTTGTAGTGGCTGTAGAACTCGCGCATCAACGCCAACCCGCCACCGTGATACATCCAGGCATTTTGATGGCGGGCATTCATGCCGAACGGCACCGCGCAGCCAAAAGCAAAAGTTGGGTCTTTTCCAAAATAAAAATACGGTGCGGTATGGGCGCATTCGACCGTATTGTTTTGTACCGCATCCATCGCCTGCAATGCCGGCACCAGTTCGCCCGCGGCAAACACTTGAATCTGAAATTTGCCGCCAGTGGCGCTGGCCACACGTCGGACAATACCCTCGGCCCCGCCGTAAATGGTATCGAGGCTCTTTGGGAAACTGGAGGTCATGCGCCACTTGATGACCGGCAATGCCGATGATTGTGCTGCCGACAGCAATGGAACCGCAGCCATCGCCGCTGCGGATGAACCCAAAAATTTCCGTCGGCTACTCATTTCAACATTCGCCTCTGTAGAGCTTATTCACCTGCCACCGACATGTGATCAATTAACACCGACCCCACCCGCTTGGAACCATAAGGCAGGTGATCGTTGGCAATAGCAACAATGCCTTTGAACATGTCACGCAGATTGCCGGCAATGGTGATTTCCTCAACCGGAAACTGAATTTCGCCGTTTTCAATCCAAAATCCTGCGGCACCGAGCGAATAGTCACCGGTCACATTGTTGGCACCGTGGCCCATGGTTTCGGTCACATACAGGCCCCGCCCCATCTTCTTGAGCAGGGTCGGCAAATCAATGCCGTCGTGCGACACCATCATATTGTGGTTGCCACCGGCGTTACCGGTACTTTGCATGCCGAGTTTGCGTGCCGAATAACTCGACAGAAAGTATCCCTGCAACACACCGTCTTTGACAACATCACGCGCAATGGTTGCCACACCTTCACTGTCAAACGGGCCGCTGGCGAGACCTTGCATCACAAAGGGGTCTTCGTGGATCGATACCGATGACGCAAACACTTGCGTGCCCAAGCTATCCAGCAAAAAACTCGACTTGCGATAAAGCGATGAGCCACTCACCGCACCGACAAATGCACCGATCAAACCAGGCGACACGGTGGCATCAAAAATCACCGGTACGTCGCAGGTGGGAATTCGCCGCGCATTAAGACGTGACACGGTCCGTTGTCCGGCGCGAAGTCCAATACTGGCGGGCGTTTCCAGCCCATTTTGGGCGCGCGCCACACTGTACCAATAATCACGTTGCATGCCCGCCGCCGAGGTGGCAATCATGGTCACACTGGCGCTATGGTTGGAGGTGGGGTATCCGCCCATAAAACCGGCCGAATTTGCGTAGATAAAATCCGACTCGGAGGTGGAAAGGGTTGCGCCTTCGCTGTTGTCAATTCGTTTGTCAACCGCAAACGCCGCCGCTTCCATCTCGCGACAAAGACCGGCGGCATGATCAATCGATGGGAGCCACGGGTGATACAAATCCAATGACGCATAGGGTGGCCTGGCCATACGAGCGACGTCGGCCAAACCGGCAAATTCATCCGCAGCCGTGTAGGTGGCAATCGCCAACGCCGCCTCGACGGTGCGGGCAATGGCGCCGGCGGACAAGTCAGACGTGGAAGCATTGCCACGTTGTTGCCCCAGATAGACCGTGATCCCCAGCCCCTTGTCACGATTGTGTTCAATGGTTTCGACTTCATTCAGACGCACAGTGACGTTCTGGCCGACAGAGGTTGATACCTCGACTTCGGCCGCCGAGGCGCCCTTTGACTTGGCAAATTGAAGCGCCTGTTCGGCGGCGGATTGCAACATAGAAGGCGATGACATGGAGAGAGATAAACCTGACTTAAACAGTGCGCAAATACACAATGCGCAAATGGCGGTGGAGACAATCAACGGGATGGCTAAGGTATGATGGCTGCTTGATTAGCCAAAAAGCCGGAAAAGTAAAGCCGTGGAAGACGATTTCGAAGAAAATTCTATCAGTAAAAGCGAGGCAAAACGCCGCATGACCGCGTTGCAAAAGGTCGGCGAGCAATTGGTCGGCCTGTCCGTGGAAACGCTCAAAAAATTCGAGCTGCCGGAAATCCTGCTCGACGCCTTGCTGGATGCCAAACGCATCAACCCCAATAAACACGGTGGCATGAACCGGCAAATGCAATATATCGGCAAGCTGATGCGATCCGTGGATGCCGCCTCCGTTGTTGAAAAACTCGACGCGCTACGAGCGCCCTCACAAAAACAAACCGCATTACAACATCTGGCGGAGCAATGGCGAACACGCCTATTGGCCGACGCCAGTGCCGCCGGCGCCTTTAAAAACGAATTTATGGCGGGTGAAGATGTGTCCGCGCTGGAAGAATTTGATACATTAATTGCGGCGGCGCGTGATGAATACCTCAAACAAAAACCGCCCAAGTATTTCCGTATTCTGTACAAATCATTATTAAAACGATTTACAACGGCGGCGGCCGCTGAAATCGAGCCGGCGCCATGAGCTTCGACGCTGCAAAAATAGGCTTGTTGTCGATCAGTGACCGCGCATCAAAAGGGGTTTATCAGGACGAAGGCCTACCCGCCCTCGAAACATGGCTAAAGGGTGCGCTGAAAAATCCGTTGACGATCGTTTCCCGCGTGATTCCGGATGAACAGCCCATCATTGAAGCGGCTCTCAAACAAATGGTGGATACCGACGGCTGCGCGTTGATCCTAACCACAGGTGGCACCGGCCCGGCACCACGCGACGTGACACCCGACGCCACCCTGGCGGTGGCTGACCGCATCATGGACGGCTTTGGTGAACGGATGCGGCAAATTTCACTGCGCTTTGTGCCAACTGCCATTTTGTCGCGACAAGTCGCGGTGATTCGCAAACAAACATTGATTGTGAATTTGCCCGGCCAGCCCAAGGCAATCAAAGAGACGCTCGAAGGTTTTCGAGATGCCGACGGCAAACCGGTCGAAGTCGGCATCTTTGCGGCGATTCCCTACTGTGTTGATTTGATCGGTGGGCCCTACCTCGAAACCAATGACGAGGTCATCAAGGCGTTTCGGCCGAAGTCAGCCATTCGCGCCGCTACCAGTCCAACTGCCTGACACCATTTTTAAACACTATCAATCCGATTTAAACCATGTCTACTTTGATCGAACATCTCGAACTCAATACCGGCCCAAATCCAACGGGCACCATCATCTGGTTGCACGGCTTGGGCGCCGACAGCTGGGACTTTGTGCCCATTGTCAAAGAACTAGGTCTTGATCCGGCCCGTCCACTGCGTTTCATTTTTCCGCAGGCACCGATGCGGCCGATCACGATTAACGGTGGCCAGGTAATGCCGGGTTGGTATGACATCTCCATGGCCGATATTGAACGCAAAGCCGATGAGGATGGTGTACGCGCATCCCAACAGGCCATTGATGCACTGATTGACCGGGAAATTTCGCGTGGCATTGCTGCCGACAAAATTGTGCTCGCCGGTTTTTCACAAGGTGGTGCAATCGCGTTGCAAGCTGGCCTGAGACAAGCTAAACCCCTGGCGGGAATCATGGCGTTATCGACCTACCTAACGCTGGCTGACTCGCTGGGTGCGGAAAAAACCATCGCCAATGCCAACATCCCCATCCTCATGGCGCATGGCACCCAGGATCCAGTAGTGCCTCTTACTTTGGCCCGCGCCTCAAAGGCGCAACTGGAGTCGCACGGGTATAAAGTCGAGTGGCGCGAATATCCAATGCAACACGCGGTATGTGGCCAAGAAATTGCCGACATCGCCGACTGGCTCAGCAAACGATTCAAGTCACCGATTATTCTAGCGGGCTGATGAACCCGGAAATTGTTGCGACTCGTCCGGGCTAAATTTGCCTTGCGGAATTGCGGCTGGCAATGGGCAGACGTTGGGGTCAAAGAATTGGATGATTTCTTCACGGCGCGAAATGGTGTCTTTGTAACCCATATCGATGAGTGCGCGGCAGTAATGTTTGTCAAACAACATGTAGCTGGCAAGCGCCGCGCCGCCCTTGCGCATGGCACCAATGGAACGCATCAAAAACCGGATGGTAACCGGCAGATTACCAACATGTTTGTGGGCAAGATCTTCGAGAGGCTGGTCCGGGCAGGTCACCATCACGTCAACGTGTTGCAGGCGAATACCGGAGTCCTTCAATTTTTGTGGGTCAACCACCCCTGCGGCCGAATTCATTCGCTGCAACAATTCCAAATCGGTTGCCAAAGAATCTAAGAATATCGACGCCATGGCATGGCCGGCAATTTGCGCCAATGACGGATAGGCGTCACTGCGTGAACGGGATGGAAAATCTTTTACCAATTTCGCCGTGCCAATCACAAAGATCCGCGATGCGCCAAGGTGTAGTGCGGGGCTCACCGGGGCGGTTTGGCGTATTGACCCGTCACCAAAAAATTCGCGATTAATTTTCATCGCCGGGAAAGCAAACGGAATCGCAGATGACGCCATCAGATGGTCGGGACGTAATGCCGCAACGCGAATGCCTACCCGCTGCGATCGTTTCCAACCCTTAATCTCCGGAGTCGCCTGAAAAAAAGCGCAGCTTTGACCGGATGTGTATCCGGACCCGGTAACCGCAACCGCACTTAACAAGCCCTGATCCAAATGTTTCTGGATTTGCGCTGCGCTGGTGACATCGGACAACAACCCATACAACGGCGTGTTGTCAAACAATGAAACGCGTTTATTTTTGGACAACGCACCAAACAAAAATGCCAACAACCACCGGGCGCTGCAAGCAACAACACCGATTAAATCGGTCCGATAAATATGGCTAGGCGATATTTCCCCCCATAAATTCTCGAGTTTTTTTACGCCGTTGGCAAAATGATCGGCGTTGGTTGCGAGAATCGCCGCGTTAATAGCGCCGGCAGAGGTGCCGACAATAATTGGGAACGGATTGTTCACCGGGTAATCGAGCGCCTCGGAAACCGCCTTGAGTACACCGACCTGATAGGCTGCGCGCGCACCACCGCCCTGCAAAATCAACGCGACCCCATGGGAATCCGCGTTGCGGCCAACTTGCTCCACACCGCGTTGATCTA
>JAYTBF010000309.1:0-7666 GCA_043737175.1 Burkholderiales bacterium | reverse complement strand
AATACACCGACCGCCCCGGATTTATTCCCGCACCCTATCTGGCGCGGGCGAAGTGGGTGCAAGTCAAAGACATCAACAAAGTCACCGCCACTGAATTAAAAGAATTGATTGCGCGCTCGTATCAACTGGTGGCGATGAAGTTGACCAAAAAGCTGCGACGCGAATTTGGGCTCGCCGGTTAGGGCTCGGATTGGTCGTGGCGAATTTGGTTGGTATCGGTGCGCAGGTTATTCAGCAGCAAGCAACTCAACGCGCTCGCCATCGCGGCAATCGACCACAGGATAAAAAATCCCAGCGAGTAGATCGCCGTGCGTGACGTTTGCGTGTGTGCGCCCATGATGACCAGCTCCATCGGATCGACCAGGGTAAAGATAATGCCGATGCCAATTCCCGCCGCCACAAACGAAGGCCAGAGAATCGATAGCGTCACGCGCAGCATGATCAGCTCTGCCCTGCCGGGTTGATTTGCAATAACGGAAGCGGTTTTGAATCAACCAGAATTTCTTTTTGCAGACGCCATTTTTTTTGTGTGTCCTCAATCAACACGTTCCACTTGCCCGCGCCGAGTGACGGCAGTTTTCCTGTGTAGCCGTTTTCGAGTGGAGATAGTGTGACAATTTTGTCGGCACCGCTGCGCGTGGCGTGCACCAACACAACGCTAATGGATGCCGGTAGCGCTTGCCCGTCGGCGCGGCGTAAAATCACGTTCAGTTGATCGTTGGCCTGGTCAAAAGTTACGGTCGCGGTGATGCCAATTTGCCTTGCGACTGCATCGCGGTGCAGTGATTGATTAATGGTCTTGCCTTGTTTGTAATAGTCATCAACCACCAACCCGTCCTGTCCCGAGGCGGCAAGATAGAGCGTGATAAAACCCGCCACCACTACAATTGCCGGGCCTAACATCAACAGCCATGGCCACGGTTCTTGGTACCAGGGGCGGGTATCGAGCGCTTCGGTTTTGATCATGGGTGCCTCATGGTTTATAAAATGCAGATTTTTCGTGCAGGCTGAATTGATTTGGCGCGGCGCGACCTGCCTCGTCAACTGCGGTGATATTGAATTCGATACGGCTGAAGCCTTTTGGCGCGGCATCGCCACTGGCGCGCAATTGAATGGCAATCATACGCGATGCGGCCGCGCCGATTTCCAACGGCTGGCTCGCGCCATGTACCGTCAGGCCGTTTATGCCGCGTGCGCTGACGACAAACCGATGGACACGCTCGTCGGTGTTCATCACTTGCAAACGGTAGACGTTTTCGATCATGCCATCCTCGACTTCGCGCGCCAGAGCGGCGCGGTCGCGAATGACATCCACCTTCACCGGCGCACGATGCCAGAGTGAAAGCGCGGCGGCAATAATAATGGCCCATAGTGCTGCCGTGTAAACCAGCACCCGTGGCCGGAATACCCGTTTAACCATTTGTTGCACACCATAGTTGCGCTCGACCGCATTCAAGGTGCCATATCGGATCAGCCCCCGCGGGTAGCCCATCTTGTCCATCACCTGATCGCAGCCGTCTATACACGCTGCACAACCAATACACTCATATTGCTCGCCGTTGCGGATATCAATACCGGTTGGGCACACCTGCACACAAATATTGCAATCAACACAATCGCCCAGTCCCAGGGTTTTGTAATCGGCGGTTTTGCCGCGCGCCCCGCGTGCCTCGCCGCGACCGGCGTCATAGGTGATCAGCAGTGTGTCACGGTCGAACATCGCCCCTTGGAAGCGGGCATACGGACACATGTATTTGCACACCTGCTCACGCATCCAGCCGGCATTGCCGTAAGTGGCAAAGCCGTAAAACAGCATCCAAAACACTTCCCAGCCGGCCACCTGCCAGGTCAATACCTGCATGCCGAGTAGCTGTATGGGCACAAAATAGCCGACCAGCGTAAAGCCGGTCCATAACGACAGCCCGATCCACACCATGTGTTTGCCGGCCTTGGCGGCAATCTTGCGCGCGGACAACGGCGCGGCATCGAGCTTTTTTTGTTGGACGTGACCACCCTCAAAGACGCGCTCAATCCACAGAAAAATTTCGGTATAGACAGTTTGCGGGCAGGCGTAACCACACCACAAACGCCCGGCGACCGCTGTGAACAAAAACAGCGAATACGCACAAATCAGCAGCAGCACCGTCAGGTAGATAAAATCCTGCGGCCAAAACACCACGCCAAAAATGTAAAACTTGCGCGCGGCGAGATCAAACAACACCGCTTGGCGGTCGTTCCAAGTCAGCCAAGGTGTGCCAAAGTAAACCAATTGGGTGACGATGACCAGCGCCCAGCGCCACTTTGCAAACCAGCCGCTGACCGCGCGTGGGTAAATTTTTTTGCGGACTTCGTAAAGCGATTCGCCCTCATCCCCGCTAGCCCGGTCAACCGCGATGACGGGAATGACTTTGGGGCCATTGGCGGAGTGCGTCATTCAATGCCGCGCTATTTCGGCGTGGGTGTTTTTGGCGCGGCTGTCAACGCAGGGGTTGGCTCGGATGCCGCCGCCGTCGCGCTTTCAGGTGGCAGCGCCGGTTCGCCACCACCCAAGCTGTAAACATAGGCCGCCAGCAAGTGCACCTTGGCCTCGCCGAGGCGTGCCAGTTGCGGCGGCATGGCATTGCTGCGCCCCTTGGTGATGCCCTCCTCAATGGCAGACGCGCTGGAGCCATATAACCAGATGTTGTCGGTCAGATTCGGTGCGCCAAGCTGGCGGTTGCCCTTGCTGTCTGCGCCGTGACAGGCCATACACAGTGCATATTTTTCGCGGCCCGCCGCCGCCAGTGTCGCGTCGTGTTGCAGCCCGGATAACGAGCGCACATATTGCGCAACCGCCTTCACTTCGGCACTGCCGCCAAGCGCCTCGCCCAACGGCGGCATCACGCCGTGGCGGCCTGCGGCGACACTTTCCCTGATGGCATTCGGGTCACCACCGTAAAGCCAGTCCTTGTCGGTAAGGTTTGGAAAACCCATGCCGCCCACAGCAGCCGATCCATGGCACTGCGCGCAATAGTTGAGAAACAGGCGCTGGCCGATTTCAACGGCCTTGGCGTCCCGGGCGAGGGTGGGAATATCCACCGTTGCGTACTTGGCAAAGATCGGGCCGTAGTCGGCGTCGGCTTTTTTCATTTCCAATTGGTATTGTCCGTCGGACGACCAGCCAAATGAACCGGCGATATTGCCCAGCCCCGGATAAACCGCCAGATACAAAATTGAAAATATGATGGTGATGTAAAACAACCACTTCCACCAACTGGGCAGGGGGTTGTTGTATTCACGCAGGTCTTCGTCCCAGACGTTGCCGTGCAAGCCGACCTTCTCGCCCTTGGGAGGGCGCTTGGTGGTCATTAGTTTGAGGAGCACCGCACACGCCACAATGGAAACCACCGTGACGATAACAATAAACCAGTGCCAGAAATCGCTTAGATTCTGTTCCATCGTGGATCCTTATTTTTTTGCGCGATGTGGTGCCGGTTGGTCGTGGTCAGCAAAGTCGTCATCGTTGGCAAACGGCAGCATGGCCGCCTCTTGGAAACGATTGCGGTTGCTGCCGCTCCATGCCCACCAGACGATGCCGATAAAAACAATAAAGGAAAGCAGGGTGACGAGTGAACGCAGGGTGTTCAGATCCATGATGTTTTCTTTCGTTATTTGGTTTTTAACGCGGTACCGAGAACCTGCATATAGGCGATCAATGCGTCCTCTTCGGTCTTGCCCTTGACGTCGGCGGCGGCACCGGCAATTTCTTCATTCGAATACGGCACCCCCGCGGTGCGCAGCGCGTTCATGCGTGGAGCCATTTGTGCCGGGTCAAGCGCGCGGTGTTGCAGCCAGTTGTAGGCGGGCATATTGGACTCCGGCACGAGGTCGCGCGGCTGGCGCAAATGCAGGCGATGCCATTCGTCGGTGTAGCGGCCGCCGACGCGATGCAAATCCGGTCCGGTGCGTTTGCTGCCCCACTGGAATGGATGGTCGTAGACAAATTCGCCCGCCACCGAGTAGTGACCGTAACGCTCGGTTTCGGCGCGCATCGGCCGGATCATTTGTGAGTGGCAGTTGTAACAACCTTCTTTGATGTAAACGTCGCGTCCCGCCAGTTGCAGCGGGGTGTATGGCTTGAGGCCGGCCACCGGTTGTGTCAGATCCTTCTGGTAAAACAGCGGCACGATTTCCACCAGGCCGCCGACGGAAATGACCAGAATAACCAGCACAATCATCAGGCCGACATTGCGTTCAATTTTTTCGTGGGTGAACTTCAATTCAGACTCCCTAGGCAATGGCGGGTTGGGCGCTGCCGCCGGGCGAACCGGTCGGTACCAAATCCTGAATCGGCGCGTCGTAGGCGTGCCCGAGTGCGACGGTGCGTGCAACGTTGTAGGCCATGATCAACATGCCGGCGAAGAACATCAGGCCGCCAACCAGACGGATGGTCCAATAAGGGTAGCTGGCCTTGACGCTCTCAACAAAGGTGTAAGTGAGCGTGCCATCACTGTTGACCGCGCGCCACATCAATCCCTGCATCACGCCCGATACCCAAAGCGCGGAGATGTAGAGCACGATGCCGAGGGTGGCAATCCAGAAATGCAGGGAAATAAGTTTGATCGAATACATTTCCTTGCGGCCGAACAGACGCGGAATCAGGTAATACATCGCGCCGAATGAAATGAACGCCACCCAGCCAAGCGCACCAGAATGAACGTGGCCGACAATCCAGTCGGTGTAATGTGCCAGCCCGTTCACAGTTTTGATCGATAACATCGGGCCTTCGAAGGTGGACATGCCGTAGAACGACAGCGAGACGATCAGAAATTTTAGAATGGGATCGTCGCGCAATTTATGCCACGCGCCCGACATGGTCATAATGCCGTTGATCATGCCGCCCCATGAGGGGGCCAGTAGGATGAGAGAAAACACCATGCCGATTGATTGTGTCCAATCGGGTAGGGCGGTGTAATGAAGGTGATGCGGGCCGGCCCACATGTAAGTGAAAATCAGCGCCCAGAAATGCACCACCGACAAACGATAGGAATAAATCGGCCGTTCGGCCTGTTTGGGTACGAAGTAATACATGATGCCGAGAAAGCCGGCCGTCAAAAAGAAGCCAACCGCATTGTGGCCGTACCACCATTGGATCATCGCGTCTTGTACGCCGGCGTAGGCAGAGTAGGATTTCCAAAAGCTGGCCGGTATGGCCGCGCTGTTGACCAGATGTAACACTGCGACCGTCAAAATAAACGCCCCATAAAACCAATTGGCGACATAAATATGCGGCACTTTGCGGCGCATGATGGTGCCGAAAAATACGATGGCGTAACTGACCCAGGCAATGGTGATGAGAATGTCGATCGGCCATTCAAGTTCGGCATATTCTTTGCCGCTGGTAATGCCGAGCGGCAGGGTGATGGCGGCAAGCACAATCACCAATTGCCATCCCCAAAAATGCACGGCGGCCAGTTTGTCAGAGATCAGTCGCACCTGACAGGTGCGTTGCACCACGTAGTAGGACGTGGCGAACAGCGCGCAGCCGCCAAAGGCAAAAATCACCGCATTGGTATGAAGCGGCCGCAAACGACCGTAGGACAACCATTCGATGCCATGGGTAAGGTCGGGCCAGATGAGCTGGGCGGCGATGATCACCCCGACCAGCATGCCGACGACGCCCCAGACGATGGTCATGATGGCAAACTGCCGCACGACTTTGTAGTTATATGTGTTGACGGTTGCTTGCATGTTGCAGTCCTGGTTGTTGAATAGGCACAGTCGCACGATTGGACAAAAGCGAGCCAATTCGCATGATTGCAGCTTGGCAGACTGGTATGTTGATTTGGATCAAATCAGGATTTATCAAGTGTCATTGATTGTTGATTGACCCCGGTAACGGAGGCGCTTGGTCGATGCCCACCGCCTCCTGCGGTGGCCGGTCGTCGTCGATCAAAATGCGCTGCCCGGGCCCGTCCAGGTCGTCAAACTGCCCGCTGTCTGCGGCCCACCAGAATATGGCACCAATGCCGAGTGCAATCAGCACTGACATGGGGATCAGGATCCAGAGTGATTCCATGACCATAACCGTGACGCGTTGATCACCACCACCAATGAGCTGGCCGCCATGCCAACGGCGGCGATAAATGGCGTAACAAGGGCAAAAAACGCCAGCGGCAGCGCAACCACGTTATAAGCCAGCGCCCAGCCGAGATTCTGGCGGGTGACGGCCTGTGACTGCCGGGCGCGTGCAAAGGCGTCACCGATACAGGTAAACAACTGCAGTTTGCCTTCATCGAGTACCGCGTCGGATAAAAGCCTGGTCAGCGATGCGCCGGAAGCAAGGCCAAGACCGGCATTGGCGGTGGCGAGCATTGGCGCGTCATTCATGCCGTCACCAATGGCCACCACACAGCGGCCTTGTGCCTGCAATGCCAAAATGTAGGCGCGTTTGTCAGCGGCGGATTGTTGTGCCCGCACCCGGTCAACATTAAAACCGCAGGTGGACGCAATAGCCGTAACGACGGCGGGTAAATCACCGGAAAGCATGTGAACGCGCATGCCGGCAGCCTCGAGGTCGGCGACGGTCTTCGCGACATGCGGCCGGATCGCATCTGCAAATATAAACGCTGCCAAATGAGTCCAGCGGTCATCGCGTTTGACGGCGAGCACGGCAACGGTGTTGCCGTGAGTCGGTGCGCGGCCAAGTACCGGCGTAATGCCGCCACCCAGCGCGAACGCTGCGGTGCCAAAACGATAATGTTGATTATCGATGACGCCTTCGACCCCGGCACCGGCAATCTGGCCAAGTGTTGATGCAACCAACGGCGGCGAGACGCCGCTACCCGTCTCGCTGTGAACCGCACGATCGGCCAGTTCGCGCTGTATCGCCCGGGCGACCGGGTGAATGGCACCGGCTTCGAGTGCGCCGCAAACAGCCAGACAAAAATCCGTCGCGCCTGAGGTGGCGCGTATATCGACGAGTTGCCATTGGCCGGTGGTGATGGTGCCGGTCTTGTCGAACACCACATCGGTGGCGGTGGCCAGTGTTTCCAACACATGACCTTGCACCACCAAAAGTCCGCGTTCGGCCATCGCACCAAGCGCCGCAGCGGACGCCGTTGGTGCAGCCAGTGCAAACGCGCAAGGACAGGTGATCGCCAGTACGGCCACGGCGACGTCCAGACTCTTGGACGGATCGATCATGGCCCAAACCAGTGCGCCGCATAATGCCAACAGAATGGTCAACGGCGCGAGATAACGCGCCACTTTTTCTGTGATTCCGTGGAAAGCCGGACGCGCCAGCAATCCATTGTCAACCAGTCGCGCCAGTTGTGCCAGCACACTTTGTTTTCCCACCGCCGTGACACGCACCACCAATGCGCCGAACATATTGAGGGTGCCGCCCACCACACTGTCGCCGACGCGTTTGGTGACCGGGGTGGATTCACCGGTCATGAGCGCCTCGTCAACTTCACTTTCACCGCGCACAATCACCCCGTCGGCGGGAATCATGGCACCTTGTTCAATGTTGATGATTTGATCCTTGCAAAGTGCGCGCGAATTTACCGATTCCTGCGCCTCACTATTTGGAAAATCAATTAATCGTGACACGGCAACCGGTTTTGGATTCGCCATCCGTTCAATCCGTGCAACTGCGCGCTCACGGCTGGCGGATTCTATCCAG